>JAJRVB010000214.1 GCA_024277515.1 Nitrospirota bacterium
AAAAAAGAGAGGCAACCAGGTGTTTGGAAAGATAAGAAACTTTTTCAGGGAAGTGAAAATTGAATTAAAAAAAGTGGTCTTCCCATCAAGGGAAGAAGTCATCGGTTCTACAAAAGTAGTCATTGTGCTGGTGCTTATCGTTGCTGTATTTCTGGGTTTGATTGACCTTGCCCTTTCCAAACTGATCGGTATATTAGTCAAGTAGGAGAAATTATGTCTAAACAGTGGTATGTTGTGCATACGTATTCAGGATTCGAGGAGAAAGTAAAAACATCGATTGAGGACAATATCCGGAGGAGAGGGTGGAGCGATAAAATCTCCCAGATTCTCATTCCCACGGAAAAGGTTGTGGAGCTGAAGTCAGGGAAGAAAAAAGAGACGACCAAGAAATTTTATCCTGGATACATACTGATAGAGATGGAACTTGACGATGAGACATGGCACCTTGTCAGCAGTATCCCGCGGGTTACCGGGTTCGTCGGGAGCGACAAGCCGACCCCGGTGCATCAGGACGAGATTGATGTGATTGTTCAGCAGATTGAGACAGGACCCACAAAGCAGGTGAAGACCCAGTTTGAGAGGGGTGACAGCGTTAGAATAATAGACGGCGCGTTTGCCAATTTTAACGGATTTGTGGACGAAATAGACGAGGTGCATGATAAGCTGCGTGTTATGGTCACTATCTTTGGCAGACAAACTCCGGTGGAACTGAACTTTCTCCAGGTGGAGAAGACATAAAATGAAAATTCAAAAATTAAGATTCAAAATTCAAAATATAAAATCAAGGAAAAGATTTCTATAAATAAAAATCCCGTGATTTTTATATTGGAGGAATAAATGGCGAAGAAAGAAGTAATGGCAATGGTAAAACTCCAGGTGTCTGCAGGCAAGGCAAACCCGGCCCCGCCGATCGGGCCTGCCCTGGGGCCGCATGGAATAAACATAATGGATTTTTGCAAGGCCTTTAACGCGCAGACACAATCTCTTGGCGATACGATTATCCCGTGTGTGCTCACCATATACAAGGACAGGACATTTTCTTTTATCCTGAAGACTCCGCCCGCATCGGAGTTGATTAAAAAGGCCGCGGGTATTATCAAGGGTTCTGGCACGCCGAATAAAGACAAGGTCGGCAAACTTACGCTTGACCAGGTAAAAGAGATCGCTGCTACAAAGATGCCTGACCTGAATGCATTTGATATTGAGAATGCCATGGAAATTATCAAGGGTACGGCAAGAAGCATGGGTGTTGAGATAGCAAAATAAAAAGTGAAAAATAAAAAATCAAAATTAAGGGAAAAATTTACTTTAAATAAAAATCCATAATTTCAGGTTTTTTCCCATTTTGGGGGTTTAAATGAGTAAAAAATATGATAGTGCAAAAGAAAAAATAGACAGGTCAAAACAGTATGATATAAAAGATGCTGTTGATCTTGTAAAAAAGCTTGCGCTTGCAAAGTATGATGAAACTGTTGATCTGGCGATCAACCTTGGTGTTGACCCGAGGAAATCGGCCCAGATGGTAAGAGGAAGCGTGGTGTTGCCCCACGGGCTTGGAAAAAAGGTAAGGGTGATCGCTTTTGCAAAGGGAGAAAAGAGTCTGGAGGCAAAAGAAGCCGGAGCTGAATATGTCGGCGCAGAGGACCTTGTGGAAAAAATTCAGGGCGGCTGGATGGAATTTGACAAGGTGGTTGCCACCCCGGACCTCATGGGCATTGTGGGAAAATTGGGTAAGATTCTCGGACCGAGAGGACTCATGCCGAACCCGAAATCAGGCACTGTTACGTTTGACGTTGCAAAGGCCATCAAGGACATAACTGCCGGTAAAGCCGACTTCAGGACGGAAAAGGGGGGCGTGATACACGTATCCATTGGGAAAGTATCTTTTGACGCTGATAAACTTATTGATAATGCGAAGACTGTTGTTAAATCAATCGAAAAAGCAAAACCTTCATCAAGTAAAGGGAAATATCTGAAAAAGGTTTCTGTTTCATCTACTATCGGGGTTGGCGTGCCTGTTGATGTGTCGAGTGTTGCCATAGGATAAATAAAGTCAGGAGTTACGGTCTGTCGTCCGGACGCTGACGGATGACAGCTATAGAATGGAAATAAATAAGTCAGAGACTGCGGGTGCAATCCGGTTAAAAGGACTGCTTAAACGAAATTTGAAGCTGTAAAGGCCTGCATAGACTGCATCATAAGTGAGAATATATACGTGCGTTGGAGTATACAAAAGATTTTCTCCACACTTATCTGCATGCAACTCATCTTTTCCGGAGTCTCTGATATAAAAAGGAGGTGAATAAACTGAAAAAAGAAGAAAAAACCCGTATTGTATCAGAGCTTCAAGACAAATTTGGAAAGGCAAAGGGTATCGTCTTTACGGATTACCGCGGGCTCAATGTTGAACAGATGGAAGGTTTGCGGAACTCCCTGAGATCATCCGCGGTCGAGTACAGAGTTGTAAAAAATACGCTTGCCAGAAGGGCTGCGGAAGGGACATCCGTGGATGCTGCCAAAGATGTTTTTTCAGGCCCTGTCGGTATCGCGGTCGGTTATGATGACCCTGTGCTGGTCGTAAAAAAAGTTCTTGAATTCAGTAAGTCTAATGAGAAGCTCGAAATAAAAGGCGGTGTTGTCGAAGGAGATGTCTGCACTCCTGAACAGATTTTGGCCATATCCAAACTGCCGCCGAGGGAAGTGCAGCTGGCGATGCTGGTAGGCGCCATGCAGTCGCCGCTGAGCAAACTTGCCGGACTGATGAATTCGACGATCAGCCAGTTTATGAATGCAATGAATGCACTAAAAAATAAAAAAAGTGACAGTGTCAGTTAACTGTGTCATAAAGAGTTTTTTAACCGGCACTTAACACTATAAATCAAGGAGGAGAAGATGTCCGTTACAAAAGATCAGGTTCTTGAATTTATTGACAAAATGACTATCTTGGAGATGTCGGAATTTATAAAGGAGTTTGAAGAGAGATATGGAGTTACCGCGGCGGCTCCGGTAGCAGTAGCCGCAGCAGGAGCTCCGGGGGCCGCTGCCCCTGCAGCAGAGGAAGAGAAGACAAGTTTTGATGTCGTGCTTACGGCTGTAGGCGATAAGAAAATCCAGGTCATCAAGGCGGTAAGAGAGCTTACAAGCCTGGGTCTTAAAGAAGCCAAGGAGCTTGTTGACGGCGCTCCCCAGCCGGTAAAGACCGAGGTATCCAAGGAAGAAGCGGAGGCCATAAAGGCGAAGCTCGAAGAACAGGGCGCAACAGTAGAATTGAAATAAATTTTTTAAAAAAGGATTCAAGAGACCAAGGAGTCAAGGGTTCAAGTGACCGGATGCAGTGTATTTCTTCACTCGAATCCTGGACCCCTGGAATCCTGGACCCCTTTGAAAAGGAGAATTATGGCAGAAGGTTTAAGGGTAAGAAAAAATTTTGGGAAGATACCCCAGATTCTTGCTATTCCAAATCTCATTGAAATTCAAAAGCGGTCATTTGAACGTTTCCTGCAGGAAAAGACCCCTCCTCACCAGAGAGAAGAGAACGGGTTGCAGGGGGCATTTAAAAGTGTGTTCCCGATTCTTGATTACAATGAAACAGCCTCCATCGAGTTTATGGAGTATATCATTGCGAATCCTAAGTACGACATTCGGGAATGTCTCGAAAAGGGCATCAATTATGCGGCCCCCATAAAGGTGAGGGTAAAGCTGAATCTGTGGGAAAAGACGGACGCGGAGCAGCGGCGGCTTAAAGAGTCGAGGGAACAGGAAGTCTATCTGGGTGAACTGCCGTTAATGACGGAAACCGGCACGTTTGTGATAAATGGCGTTGAGAGGGTTGTGGTAAGTCAGCTGCATCGTTCTCCCGGCATATTATTCAGCCACGATAAAGGCAAGTCTCAGGCCGGCGGCAAGGTGATCTTTTCGGCCCGGATAATACCTGCCAGGGGTTCATGGTTTGACTTTGAGTTTGATACCAAAGATACGCTTTATGTACGGATTGACCGGAGAAAGAAACTTCATGCCACAATAATCCTGAAGGCCCTCGGTTATACGGAAGAGCAGATCCTCAGGACTTATTATCCGATAGAGGATCTGAAAATTGAAAACGGCGCTGCATTCAGGGGTGTAACGAATGTACTGATCGGGCTCCGCGCATTTGAAAATATAATTGAGCCGAAATCCAAAGAAGTGCTTGTCAAGGAGGGTGGAAGGATCACAAAGTCCGCCTTTAAAAAAATGGAGGCTGCCGGGATCAGGGAAATCCCGATGTCAAAAGAGGATCTGCTCGAAAGGGTTACATTGACCGACATTATTGACCCTGAAACAGGAGAGATCATTCTCGAGAGCAATGAAAAGCTGACGGAAGAGGTGGTGGAGAAGGTAATGTCCATGAAAATCACTTCTCTCAATCTGCTCTTTATTGACGGGATACGGTATCTTTCCTCGCTGCGGGACACGCTGCTGCTCGACAAGGTGAACAATACGGACGAGGCATTGATCGAGATTTACAAGAAACTCAGACCTGGCGAGCCCCCTTCGATAGCTGATGCGCGGGCCCTGTTTGAAGGACTGTTTTTTGATCCCAAGAGGTACGATCTTTCCGTGGTGGGAAGACTGAAACTGAACAAGCGGCTCGGTCTTGATGTGCCGCTCGAAACAAGGGTGCTGACGGACAGGGACATAATAGAAATCCTTCGTTATCTGTTTGACCTGAGGGCGGGCAAGGGCGAAGTCGATGATATTGACCATCTCGGCAACAGGAGGGTGCGTGCGGTTGGCGAACTCCTCGAAAACCAGTTCAGGATCGGTCTGGTAAGAATGGAACGCGCCATCAAGGAAAAGATGACTCTCACTGAGCTTGAGACAGCAATGCCGCACGATATTATTAATGCAAAACCGGTCATTGCAGTGATAAAGGAATTTTTCGGCTCAAGTCAGCTGAGCCAGTTTATGGACCAGACAAATCCCATGTCCGAGATCACTCACAAAAGAAGATTGAGCGCCCTCGGACCGGGCGGTCTGACAAGAGAACGTGCCGGCTTTGAAGTAAGGGACGTTCACCCGACCCATTATGGACGTATATGTCCGGTTGAGACGCCGGAAGGGCCGAATATCGGACTCATAACTTCCCTGGCCTCCTACGCAAGGGTGAATGACTTTGGATTTGTCGAGTCGCCCTACAGAAGGGTCAAAAACGGCAAAGTCACGGAAGATATAGAATATCTTTCCGCAATTGACGGAGAGCATTACGTCATTGCCCAGGCCACATCTCCGTTGGATGAGAGGGGGAACCTTGTGAGTGAGACTGTTTCTGCGAGGGTCGGCGGTGACTTTAAACTCGTTACCCCCGAGGAAGTCCAGTACATGGATGTTTCACCCAAGCAGATAGTCAGTGTTTCCGCATCAATGATCCCCTTTCTTGAAAATGATGATGCAAACAGGGCGCTGATGGGCTCAAACATGCAGAGGCAGGCAGTCCCGCTGCTCCATACGGATGCGCCGCGAGTAGGGACGGGCATAGAGGAAGCGGCTGCGCGAGACTCGGGTGTCGTCATATCCGCAAAGCGGAGCGGTATTGTTGAGGTTGTTGATGCATCACGAATAGTGGTGAGATGTGATGACGGCGGCGCGGATGTGTATAACCTTATCAAGTTTTACCGTTCCAATCAGGCAACCTGTATAAATCAGAACCCCGTTGTAACGGCAGGTGACAGAGTAAAAAAGGGTCAGGTCCTTGCGGACGGTCCTGCAACGGACATGGGCGAACTTGCACTGGGCAAGAATGTGCTTGTCGCGTTTATGCCGTGGGGAGGATACAACTTTGAGGACGCTATCATTATAAGCGAACGCCTTGTAAAAGATGACGTGTATACATCAATTCATATTGAAGAGTTTATGATAGAGGCGCGGGAGACCAAACTCGGGCCGGAAGAAATTACCCGGGACATCCCCAATATTGGAGAAGAGGCGCTGGCTGACCTTGATGAAAGCGGAATTATCCGGATCGGGGCACAGATAAAGCAGGGTGATATTCTTGTGGGCAAGGTTACTCCCAAAAGCGAGACACAGCTTACACCCGAGGAAAAACTGCTGAGGGCGATATTTGGAGAAAAGGCTGAAGAGGTAAGGGAAAACTGCCTCTATGTGCCTCCGGGCACTGAAGGGACGGTCCTTGATGTAAAAGTGTTTACGAGGAAAGGCGCTGCAAAGGACAAGCGATCCCAAAGCATTCAGGAAGACAAGGCAGCCCATCTGCAGCGGAACCTTGAAGATGAAACAAGGATCCTCAGAGAAAGCAGTTATTCTAAAATACGGGAGATGCTGCTTGATGAAAAGGTAGCGGAAGACCTTAAGCTTACCGGTATAAAGGGTGTATTATGTGAAGGCGGGAAAAAGCTCACGGAGAAAATACTTGAACAGATACCGGACAAGGCGCTCCGCAAGATAAAACTGGCAGACAGCCGCAGGAAGGAGGAGATCAAACTTCTTGAGGACGAAGCCACCAGACATATCAGACAGCTTGAGAGCATGTTCAACAGTAAACTCGAACAGTATAAAAAAGGAGATGAACTCCCTCCCGGTGTGCTCAAAATAGTCAAAGTCTATGTTGCCATGAAACGAAAGATCCAGGTCGGCGACAAGATGGCCGGCAGACACGGCAACAAGGGCGTTATTTCAATTGTCGTTCCGGAAGAAGACCTGCCGTATCTCCCTGACGGGACCCCGGTTGATATTATTCTCAATCCTCTCGGTGTGCCGTCGCGTATGAATGTCGGACAGATACTTGAAACCCACCTGGGATGGGCAGCAAAGGAACTCGACATATATGTGTCAACTCCTGTGTTTGAGGGCGCAACAGAGAAGGAGATCAAGGAGCTTCTGGCAGAGGCGAAACTCCCGACGAGCGGCCAGATCACCCTTTGTGACGGCAAGACAGGCGTGCCTTTCCAGAAGCCTGTAACCGTCGGCAACATGTATATCATGAAGCTGCATCACCTTGTGGATGACAAGATACATGCCCGTTCTATCGGACCGTATTCACTCGTTACACAGCAGCCGTTAGGCGGCAAGGCGCAGTTCGGCGGGCAGAGACTTGGTGAAATGGAAGTCTGGGCGCTTGAGGCGTATGGCGCTTCCTATACGCTGCAGGAATTCCTTACGGTCAAGAGTGATGATGTGGCCGGCAGGGCAAGGGTATATGAGGCGATTGTCAAGGGAGACGCGAACCTTGAACCCGGGGTGCCTGAGTCGTTCCATGTATTGATAAAGGAACTTCAGAGTCTTGGCCTGGATGTTGACCTGCTGGAGGAAAAGATAACGGACAGTGATAAACATTCGAGCAAGGCGAGGTCATAGTGATCATTAATTGTTATGCTCTGAACGCGTAACAATCATATATAAATTGTATGAAGACGAAATTTCCCGTATACGGGAAAGGGAGGAAAATTAGTGGAAGACATCTATTCAATATTTGAGAAGCCGAAGAATCCAACCGAATTCGAGGCGATAACGATCAAGCTTGCCTCTCCGGAGAAAATAAGGGCATGGTCTTACGGTGAGGTTAAAAAACCTGAAACCATAAATTACCGTACATTCAAGCCGGAGAGAGACGGTCTCTTTTGCGCAAAGATCTTCGGACCTGTCAAAGACTGGGAGTGTATCTGCGGCAAGTACAAGAGGATGAAACACAGGGGGGTTGTCTGCGATAAATGCGGAGTGGAAGTCATCCAGGCAAAGGCGAGGCGTGAGAGGCTCGGACATATTGAGATTGCAACTCCTGTCGCGCACATCTGGTTTTTAAAGGGCATTCCTTCAAGGATAGGGACATTGCTGGATATGACGATGCGTCAGCTCGAAAAGGTGCTTTACTTCGAAAGTTATATAGTGGTCGATCCCGGTGAAACGAAAATGAAGGAAAAGGAACTGCTTACGGACGAGGAGTACAGAAAGAGGGTCCAGGAGTTCGGTGACAAATTCAAGGCGGGAATAGGGGCCGAGGCGGTAAAAGAGCTTCTCAGAAGCATTGATCTTGATAAACTTGCAAAGGAATTGAGGGCAAAGATACAGGCGTCATCTTCTCTGGGGGTAAAGAAGAAGCTCACAAAGAGACTGAGGGTTGTGGAGGCATTCAGAAAGTCAGGGAACAAGCCTGAATGGATGATCATGGATGTAATCCCGGTCCTTCCTCCGGACCTGCGGCCGCTGGTTCCCCTTGAGGGAGGCAGGTTTGCAACATCCGACCTGAACGATCTATACAGAAGGGTGATAAACAGAAATAACAGGCTGAAAAGGCTGATGGAGCTGAATGCCCCGAGCGTTATTATACGAAATGAGAAACGGATGCTGCAGGAGGCGGTTGATGCCCTGTTTGACAATGGCAGGAGAAGCCGCGTGCTGAAGGCCGCAACCAAGCGGCCCCTGAAGTCCCTGAGTGACATGATAAAAGGAAAGCAGGGGCGTTTCAGACAGAACCTTCTCGGCAAAAGGGTGGACTATTCGGGCCGTTCAGTTATTGTAGTCGGTCCTGAACTGAAACTGCATCAGTGCGGTCTGCCAAAGACTATGGCGCTTGAACTGTTCAAGCCGTATATCTTCAGCAAGCTTGAGGAAAAGGGTTATGTAACGACGATAAAAGCCGCAAAGAAAATCGTTGAACGCGGAGAAGACATTATCTGGGATTGTCTGGATGAAGTCATCAGGGAGCACCCGGTGCTGTTAAACAGGGCGCCGACCCTGCATCGTCTCGGCATGCAGGCATTTGACCCCATACTCGTCGAGGGCAAGGCGATCAGACTCCATCCTCTTGTCTGCACGGCATTCAACGCGGACTTTGACGGCGACCAGATGGCAGTACATGTCCCGCTTTCTATTGAGGCACAGGTAGAGGCCAGGGTGCTGATGATGTCGATAAATAATATCCTCAGCCCTGCAAGCGGCAAGCCCATTGCCACCCCTACCCAGGACATGGTGCTCGGTATTTATTATCTTACCAAGCTGAGAAGAGGCGCGAAAGGAGAAGGCAAGGTCTTTTCCGGCCCGGAAGAAGTCAGGATAGCCTTTGATGCCGGGATACTTGATCAGCATGCCCCCATCAGGGTAAGGATGGACGGTGTGTTTGTCGATACTACTGCCGGACGTATTATCCTTGGTGAAGTGCTGCCTGAAGGTATTGCATTGTCAATGGTAAACAAGGAAATGACAAAAAAGGAAGTGGGCAAGATCGTGGAGTACTGCTACAAGAGGATCGGCAGGAAAGAGACCGTTGTATTTCTTGATGACATTGAAAAGCTCGGGTTTGCGAGTGCGACCGCGTCAGGAAATTCAATATGCATCGATGATATGCACATACCGAGTAAAAAAGCGGTTTTTATCAAACAGGCTGAGCAGGACGTGCTTGACGTTGAGAGACAGTATGCCGACGGTCTCATAACAAACGGGGAGCGCTATAACAAGGTCATAGATATCTGGGCGGATGTTACCGAGAACATAGCCGATGAAATGATGAAGGAACTCGGCGCTGAAGGAGTTGAAAATGTTGCCAAGCTGAGTGAAGAGGACCTGAAGGAAAGGCGTTCTTTCAATAATGTCTTTATGATGGCTGACTCGGGCGCGAGGGGTTCTGCCGCGCAGTTAAGACAGCTTGCCGGGATGAGAGGTCTTATGGCCAAGCCGTCCGGAGAAATCATAGAGACCCCGATCACGGCGAATTTCAGGGAGGGGCTGACGCCGCTTCAGTATTTTATATCAACACATGGCGCAAGAAAAGGCCTGGCTGATACTGCGCTGAAAACCGCGAACTCCGGGTATCTTACACGAAGACTTGTTGATGTGACCCAGGACGTAATTATCAGGGAAGATGATTGCGGCACCCACGCGGGGATTACGATATCAAACCTCATTGAGGGCGGCGAGATCATTGAACCGCTTGAGGAAAGAATATACGGGAGAATTGCAGCTGAGGACATAAAGGACCCGGTTACAAAGGAGACAATTATATCGAAGGGTCAGGAAATCACTGATGAACTGGCCGAGAATGTCGTAAATGCCGGCATTGACAGGGCATTGATCCGTTCAGTGCTGACCTGTGAATCGAGAATAGGCGTATGTAAAATGTGCTATGGCCGCGACCTGGGAAGGGGAGGGATTGTGGAAAGGGGCGACGCTGTCGGGATCATGGCGGCGCAGTCTATCGGTGAGCCCGGAACGCAGCTCACGATGAGGACCTTCCATATCGGCGGTACAGCTACAAGGCATGTTGAACAGACCGTTCTTGACGCAAAGAACAGCGGAACGATCAAGTTTATCGAGCTTTCTACTGTCAAGGACAGGGAGGGTGCCCTGATTGTCATGAATCGGAACGGGAGCATTGCGATTACGGATGCAAAAGGCAGAGAGAGAGAAAAGTATTCTGTTGTGTATGGTGCGAAACTCAAGATAAAGAACGGACAGAAGGTGAATGCAGGACAACTGCTTGTTGAATGGGATCCGTATTCACTCCCGATCATTACAGAGGTTGGCGGAAGGATTGCAGTCGGTGACCTGGTCGAGGGTATATCCGTAAAAGAAGAGGTGGATGAAGTGACGGGCCTGGCCCATAAGGTCATCATAGAATATCCTGCTAATATGAGGCCGAGGGTTTCCATTAAAGATGAAAACGGCAAGGCAACGCTGCGTATTCCCGGCACAAACGCACTCGCGCGTTATCTCCTGCCTTCGGGTTCGCATGTCCTTGTTGACAAGGGCACTATTGTTCATCCCGGAGATGTGATCGCAAAAATCCCGCGGGAAACAACGAAAACAAAAGACATCACCGGAGGTCTCCCAAGGGTTGCAGAGCTTTTTGAGGCGCGGAAACCAAAGGAGCAGGCGATCGTGAGTGAAATTGACGGGATTGTCGAGTTTAAGGGATTCCATAAGGGCCAGCGGGTCGTCAACGTCAAGGGGGGAACAGATACAAGGGAGTATCTCATCCCCAAGGGCAAACACCTGAGCGTACACGAAAATGACTGGATCAAGGCCGGAGAAGCCCTGATGGACGGTTCAATTAATCCTCACAACATACTTGAAATACTGGGGCCGAACGCGCTGCAGAGTTACCTGGTGGATGAAGTGCAGAAAGTATACAGACTTCAGGGTGTTGCGATCAATGATAAGCATATAGAAGTTGTTGCCCGCCAGATGATGAAGAAGGTCAAAATAGAAGACGCGGGCGATACGGACTTCCTTGTTGGCGAACAGATTGACAAGCTGGTGTTTGAAGACGCAAACAGGAAGATCGTCAAGCAGAAGGGTAAACCCGCCCAGGCAAAACCAATCCTGCTGGGTATTACCAAGGCCTCACTCTCGACAGACAGCTTTATTTCAGCCGCATCTTTCCAGGAGACTACCAGGGTGCTTACCGAGGCGGCAATCAATGGTGCACAGGATGAATTAAGAGGTCTGAAGGAAAATATCATTATGGGCCGGCTCATCCCGGCAGGCACGGGCACGGACATTTACAAGGAAACCTTTGTAGAGGCGGAAGAGGGATTCAGCAACTATTAAGAGCAAGTGGAAAGTTAAAAGTGGGAAGTGAGAAGTTGAAACATTGCTTCTTGCTTCCCTTTTTTTGTCCCTGCCTCATTCCTGAATAAGTCAGTGAAAGTCTGCGGGAGACATTTGCCCGAAGTTTTCATTATAATTAAAATCTGTGAATGTGAAACGAAAAATAATATTTCCGATCTTCATTATATCAGGAGTCATTGCCTATGGAACAATCGGATTCATGGTTATTGAAAAATGGGACATCCTCGATTCTTTTTATATGACGATGATTACGCTCACCACGGTCGGCTATGGAGAGGTGCACACGCTCTCAAGGACTGGAAAGATATTTTCAATTGTCCTGATGCTGTCAGGTGTCGGGTCAATGTTTTACGCGTTGAGTGTCGGGGCAAAAGTAGTCCTTGAAGGGGAAATAAGAGAGATATTAGGGAGGAAGAGATTGAGTAAAAAAATAGAACACCTCAGAAACCATTATATTATCTGCGGCTATGGAAGAATGGGCAGTATCATATGCCGGGAGATGATGCAGAACAAGGCCCCTTTTGTTGTTATTGAAGGGGTGCCGGAAATTATTGCATCCATGGACAAAAATATCCTTGTGCTTCAGGGGGACGCCACCAGGGATTCCGTATTGAAACAGGCCGGAATTGAAAGGGCGCGCGGTCTTATCTCTGTGCTTTCCTCTGACGCGAACAACCTCTATGTGGTATTATCTGCAAGGGGATTGAATCCAAAGCTCCGGATAGTAGCGCGGGCAAGTGAGGAGGGCGCGGAAAAGAAGCTGATGCGGGCCGGCGCGGACAATGTTGTTTCTCCGTATTTTATCGGCGGGCTGAGGATTGCCCATACACTCCTG
>JAJRVB010000215.1 GCA_024277515.1 Nitrospirota bacterium
AGAAAGAGATATTTAAAACCGGAAAGGTCGTATTTTTTGAGATACTCTCCTTCAGGATCGTCCCTTTTAATGGCACGGAAGGCGGTAGGCGCGGTAAAGAGCGCCTTTACGCTGTGTTGTGAAATGACCCTCCAGAATGCACCCGGATCCGGTGTCCCCACCGGCTTGCCTTCAAATATCACAGTTGTGCATCCCGTGAACAGCGGGGCATATACGATATAGGAATGTCCCACAACCCAGCCGACATCCGAGGCCGACCAGTAGACATCGCCCGGCTTTATGTCATAGATGTTCTCCATGCTCCAGCGAAGCGCTACTGCATGTCCGCCGTTGTCCCTCACGATCCCTTTGGGTATGCCTGTGGTCCCCGAAGTATAAAGGATATAAAGAGGATCGGTTGCCTGCACAGGCACACAGTCAGCAGGATCAGCCTTTGACATCATCTCATCCCAGTCATAATCACGCCCCTCCGTCATTTCAGCCTTCAGAATGGGCCGCTGGAGAACAACACATGTATCGAGCTTGTATGTGGCAAGTTCAATGGCCTTGTTCACCATCGGTTTGTAGGCAATAAGTTTCTTGCCCTCAACAGCCCCTGAAGCCGTCACGATTAGCTTTGGTTTTGCATCATCGATCCTGATCGCAAGCTCATGCGGGGCAAAACCCCCGAAGACCACGGAATGTATGGCGCCGAGCCTTGCACAGGCGAGCATGGCGACCGCAGCCTGAGGCACCATCGGCATATAGATGATGACCGTATCACCTTTTGAGACACCCAGCCCGCGCAGGACCCCCGCAAATCTTGAAACAAGCCCGAGGAGTTCCCTGTAGGTGATCTTCCGGATCTGGTCAGTGACAGGGCTGTCATAAATGATGGCAACCTGATCACCCCTGCCGTCTTCAACGTGACGGTCAACAGCATTGTAACAGGTGTGCATTTCACCGCCGGCAAACCAGCGGTAAAAGGGAGGGTTTGAGTCATCAAGCACCTGGTCACATTTCTTATACCATGAAATTTTTTCTGCTGCCTCGGCCCAGAATGCCTCCGGCTCCTGAATACTCCTCTGAAAAATATTTTCATATTTCCCCATGTGTACCTCCAGTAGTTTTTATTGTGTGCCCTGGCATTAGCCTGATTAATCCCAAAATGGCCTTGTATCCGCCCTAAATTTTCTTCAGAAGTTTTCTGACTTCCCCCACGCGGAGGGTGACACGGCCGGCATCAAGATGTTCCAGAAAAGGGAGGGCAAATTTTCGTGATGTCTGCAGTAAGTCGCGAAATTCACCGACCGTCATTTCACTCTTGCCCGCAAAAAAGTCCTTCAGCCCTTTGAGCATCTTTGTGTGGTGTTGCATGGTAATATACATCGAATCATTTATCCGCACAAGACTCTTTTCCGCAGCCATAATCTTGAGAAGCTCTTCCGCCTCCTGCGGTCTTATCGAGACTGCCTTTGCAAGTTCATCTCTGGAAGGGGGTTGAAACGCAGACTTCTCAAGCACCGTCAATATCCTCTCCTTAAGCGCCTGCTTGTCCTCGCTCAGGGCGATCCTGAATGTCTTGAGCCGTACAATGTCCCGCTCAACGAAAATGTCACCCACCTGTGATAGAAAGACCTCAAAGAGCCTCTGGTCCAGCCCCCTGTATAGGGCCCTCAGCGCCTCCTTTGTCATGCCCGGCTTAAGTGGATTGGATTTGTGAAAATCAGAAAGGGTATCAACGAGCCTTTTCCCGAATTCGTCATACTTCTCTTTATGAATGATCCTGCCTTCACACTGAAGCAGTTTTCCGGCCTTTACCAGGGCATGTATTTCACGCTGGAGCTCTGGTGGCTCTATCTTTATCCAGCCCGAGAGATCAGCCATGGAAACACCGTTCAGGCCGCCCTGGAGTATCTTGAGTCCGAGTTTTTCCTGAAGACTTCCCTGTTCAAAGACCGCAAGGTCCCTCAGCCTTTCATCCCTGCTCCGTCTCTTTGGCGAGACATCGAGAATTTCACCGCCGCCTATAGTCATCAGCGGGGAAAATCTTCGAATTATATACCTGTCCCCTGCCATCACGGTTATCGGCTCTTTAAACCTGAGCTGGCAAAAGGCCTTGCCTCCCAGCTTTAATTCTTCACGGTCACTTTCGCCGGAGGGGCCCGGGGCCTCCCTGCTGCCGGCGGGATAAATAATGATCCTGCCGGTCAGCTCTGTTGTCCCGGTGTGAAAGTGAACAAGGCTCCTGTTTTTCAGGCCCTTTACAGGCGCGCTCTTTAAAAGTTCAATGTCCGCGTCAATAAAGTACGTCGTCTTTAACCTGTCAGGAATGGCTATGACATCACCGCGCTGAATATCTTCCTTTGCAACACCCTGAAGGTTAATGGCCACGCGCTGGCCTGCATATGCCTTTTTAATGTCTTTTCCGTGGCTCTGGAGTCCCCGGACCTTCGCCCTGGTCCCCTTTGGAAGGATCTCTATGCCGGCCTCAACCGAGATGCTGCCGGAAATGGCCGTACCGGTAACGACCGTTCCAAACCCCCTGAGGGTGAATATCCTGTCAACAGGAAGCCTGAAGATCCCCTTCTCCGATTTCGGCTCCACACTCATCGCAAGGCCCCTGATTTTTTCTTTCAGCAGGTCAATGTTGACTCCGCTCTTTGAAGAGACAGCAACAATTTCAGCGCCCTCAAGAAACGAGTCCCTGACAAAGTCCCTCACCTCTTCCTGAACGAGCTCGATCCAGTCTTCCTCAACAAGGTCTGATTTGGTTATGGCGATCAGTCCCCTTTTGACCCTGAGCAGCCTGCAGATATCAAGGTGCTCCCTGCTCTGCGGCATGATACCCTCATCCGCGGCAATGACCATGAGCACCATATCGATCCCGCCTGCACCGGCAAGCATGTTCTTGATGAGTCGCTCATGACCCGGCACATCCACAATGCCGACCTTCAGTCCGTCAGGATATGCCAGGTCAGCAAACCCGAGGTCAATCGTAATGCCCCTTTCCTTTTCTTCCTTGAGCCGGTCCGGGTCTGTGCCGGTCAGGGCCTTGACGAGCGCGCTCTTGCCGTGATCTATATGTCCTGCTGTTCCGAGAATTACGTAACGACTCATAGTTTTAAAAAAAGTATACAGTAGTCAGAAAACAGTATGCAGTATGGTAGTTAGTAGTGAGGTACGAACAAGTCACCCCTGTCTACTGACTACTGTTTACCATTTCCTGTTTATTGATTCTCTCCAAAAGCTGCAGCTACACTTTTCACAAGTGTTTTGACTTCCCGGTCCAGTACTGTCCTTGCATCAATAAGCAGGGCGTCTCCCTGAATCCTCGCAATGACAGGGGGGGCGCCCAGACGCAGTTTCTTTTCGAGGGCATTGACCGACATATTGACCGGCCTGACGGAAATCGCAAATGTCGGGAAATCCGTTTCCGGCAGGGAACCTCCCCCGGCACGTGACTGGTCCGGGACAATTTCGAGCACCGCCCTTTCAGAGATGAGTTTCTTTAAGGAATTCCGTATCCTGTTTGCCCTCTTTTTGATAATGTCCTTCGGCTGGGTCAGCATCCGTAATGCAGGGATGTCCTGCAGGGCCTTTTCCTCATCAAGATACTGCATGAAAGTCGCCTCAAGCGCCGCAAAGGTCATCTTGTCGATGCGCATCGCCCTGAGCATGGGGTTTTTCTGGATCTTCTGTATCAGTTTTTCCCTGCCAACAATGATGCCTGCCTGGGGGCCGCCAAGGAGCTTGTCACCACTGAATGTCACAAGGTCCGCGCCCTGCCTGATGACTTCCTGCACCGCAGGTTCCCCGTATATACCAAACCGCTCAAGACTGATCAGACACCCGCTCCCAAGGTCATCCACGACAGGTATCTTAAACTCCCGCCCCAGCGCTGCCAGCACTGAAATCGGCACCTCTTCACTAAAGCCGATCACCTTGTAATTGCTCTGATGCACCTTGAGTAAAAGCCCGGTATTGCCGCAAAGGGCATTTTCATAGTCAGATAAATGCGTCTTGTTGGTCGTGCCCACTTCTCTCAGGATTGCACCGCTCGCCTGCATCACCGACGGGATCCTGAAGGAACCCCCGATCTCAACGAGCTCTCCGCGTGAGACGATGACTTCTTTGCCACGGGCAAATGTATCAAGACAGATGAGCACGGCAGCGGCATTATTGTTCACCACAACAGCATCTTCCGCGCCGGTCAGTTCGGTGATGATCTCTTTTATGTGAGTGTACCGTTTCCCCCGTTTGCCTATGGATATTTCATATTCGAGATTGGAATAGCTCCCTGCAGCAGCCTTCACATTTTCGATGGCCCTGTCAGAGAGCACCGCCCTGCCGAGGTTGGTATGAATAACAACGCCGGATGCGTTGATAAGCGGTCTCAGCTTATATTCAGAGTGTTTTTTGATTTTCTCTTCAATCTGTGCTGCAAGTGCATCGAGTGATACATCAGGGTCAGCGCCTCCCAGGATCTCTTTACGTTTTGAGTCAATCACTTCGCGTATGGACCGGGTGACTGTTTTTCTGTAATATTTTTCGAGCCAGACCCTGCCCTCAGGACTATTCAGACACTCATTTACCTGTGGCAATGAAGAGAGTTTCTTCCGGTTTGTCATGCGTTATTTATATACAATTAAAATGTCAAATGTCAAAGCTCAAATGCCAAATCAAACCATAATGACTGAATGTCAAAATATGGATGGGCATTTTTTAAAATTGTAACTTTGTCATTCACTTGACATTTGAGCTTTGACATTTGACATTACTCCTTTCATGCCGTTCCATCTTCCGCGCCAGTTCATGCCAGTTGCAGGCATGGAACTCTTTGGCCGTTCTGTGAAAGTCCCCGGTCTCGATCATCCTGGTCCTGTCCGATTCCTTTTCTACTCCGTAAAACGGGAGCATAATGAAAAATGCCTGGTCAACATATCTTTTTACAGGGTCCATGACATCTTCCCGCCTTGTGTAATAGGGGTCCTCCCCCTCTCCGCACGGCCGTTCAAAGACATTAAACTGCCTGCAGGCCATCGGCCTGAGCGGATGTATGGAACAGACCCCTTCCAGAAGAAAAGGGCATGAATTGTCCGGCCTGAACTCTTCAAGCTGCTTCTTCAGTAAACCCCGGACAGGGCCTTTTATTTTATAGGCCGCATACCATGAGATTCCCGCAATTTCGAGCGGATATACGGGAATGTCCTTGTGAGTGCTGCAGCAGTGAGAACAACCCCTGGCACAGGCCAGCTTTCTGCCTTTCTTTTTCCCGGACTCGATTGCGCGTGATACACCCCGGTCTATGATGTGATAAC
>JAJRVB010000216.1 GCA_024277515.1 Nitrospirota bacterium
ACCACTCACACACCTGTCGATGCGGGGCACGACAAGTTTTCGTATGAATTGTTTATTAAGGTGTTTCAGGACTATTTCCCCGAGAAGATACTGAAAAAGCTTGCCGGAGAGAAAAAAGTGAACATGACACTGCTCGGCTTTAATCTTAGTAACTTTGTGAATGGTGTGGCAAAAAAACATGGAGAGGTATCCCAGAACATGTTCCCGGGTTACCAGATTAACGCGATCACAAACGGTGTACACTCCTTTACCTGGACCTCCGAAAGCATGAAAAAGGTGTTCGACAAATATCTCCCAGGGTGGGCGAATGAGCCCGAAATATTTGTGCGGGTCGGGGTCATTCCTGATGACGAACTCTGGGGCGCCCATCAGACAGCCAAGAAGGAGCTTATTGATTATGTGAATTCCGTAACCGATGCTGACATGGATTATGATACACTCACCTTCGGTTTTGCCCGAAGGGCGACCGCGTACAAAAGGGCGGACCTTTTATTTTCGGACCTGGAGCGGCTTGAAAAAATAGGGACGGGTAAAATCCAGATCATATACGCGGGCAAGGCACACCCGAAAGACGAGGAAGGCAAGGTGTTAATTGAACGAATCTTTGGCTACAGGGACAAATTAAAGGACAAAATAAAAGTGGCCTTTATTCAGAATTATAAAATGGATATCGCCCTCAAGCTCGTCTCGGGCGTGGATGTCTGGTTAAATACCCCGCTCAGACCCCTTGAGGCATCAGGTACAAGCGGCATGAAAGCCACTCACAACGGCGTGATGAATTTCAGCGTTCTTGACGGATGGTGGATTGAGGGTCACATAGAAGGCTTTACCGGCTGGTCAATCGGCCCTGCCTCGACTGAAGTGGAGCCCGATAACAAGATGAACGAAATTGATGCTGATGATTTATACGCCAAACTCGAAAAAACCATCATTCCGCTTTATTATAACGACCGCAAGGCATGGATACGCATGATGCAGAACGCGATCGGCAAAAATGCCTACTATTTCAATACCCACCGGATGATGCGCAGGTACGTCACCGAGGCCTACATCAGATAGCTTGCTGCTTCTCTGCTGATGATCTAAGTCTTTTCTGAAATTCCGGCACACTTTCATTGTGCCGGCTCTTTGAAACATCCTCATCCTCGATCAATAACATCATGCTCATCAGTTCCGAGTCAAGGTGCTTCACAAGGGCCTGTTTGTTCATCTGCACTTTCTCAAAGTCATCCAGTATCCTGTTTACCTCTTCCACAAATGATCTGATATATATATCATCACTTATTCGTACATGAAGCCGCCTGTGATAATCGCCCGACCTTATCAGCCTCATTTCCGTCATCAGCCTCTGAAAAGGACCTGTCAAACGATGAGAAAAAAGCATGGTCAGTACAATTACAATGATTAAATAACCCAGCATGATAACAACAAACAGCAATGCGTTGTTACCCATTTTTTCGCCGAGTTCCCTGACAAAAAATGTAAAAAAGGCCGTGACAAGGAGCGACCACAGGATAATAATGGCTATAGAAAGACGCAGTTCTTTTGGAACAAAATAAGATTGTTTAATAAGTTTTCTCGCCATTTAATAATATTTCAGCACTAATAATTTGACTGCACCAATGTCATGCAGATAAAACCGTTTTACACCTCTACAGTTAGAATAACGCATCACACGGCAATATCCTGTGATTCATCCCACATATTTTGGTGTTTAAACGTCACTTCCGGGTTTTGTTTTCCTGAAAGGGCAAAGCGATGGTTAACGGAGCATCAGAAGCTTATGACCCTGCATGTCCTGCAGAGTTCAACAAATAACTCCATCCCCTTCAGCTCTGCTGTTGGGACAAGGTCTTCCTCAGGCAACCCCCTGAATTCATAGCATGGACGGCAGACATAGATTTTCACCTTCTCGTCTATAAGATAGTCCATGCTGCCGCTGACCGGAGGCGGGCCTATGGGAATTATTTTAGGATACAGGTTTTTGTTCGCAAGCAGAACGGCATCATGAAAAAGAAAGAGAGTTACGTCAAAACCTTCGGCCTCCGCCATGACAGCACAGGTCAGCGCGAGTCCTGCCCTTGTCGGGTCAGTCGGGCCCCATGTTGTATGAATCAACACCTTTTCCATTATATTGCTGCGCGATACATAAAAAGAGAAGATTCAGGATGTCTGTCAGGCATTCGTGGCAGCTTCTTTTTCAGCCTTGGCTTTTGCCCTTGCCGCCTGTTTAGCCTCATATACCGCAAGGACCTCCGCGTAATTAAACGTCCCTGTAATGGCAGCCTTTGGACATCTGGATGCGCAGATACCGCAGCCTATGCATTTGCCCTGGTCAATGACATGCTGTTTTTTGAGCTCACCCGAGGCGGCATTTACAGGACATACCTTGGCGCACGCATGACAGCCGATACACTTCTCGGTCACAAGCGCCCTGGGCCTGCTCGGTATGTAATCTTTGATGGCATTAGTCGGACATTTTGTTATGCAGAGCCCGCAGACCTTACATTTGTCCAGGTCAATTCTCGATAGAAAATTTTCAATGTCTATAGCATTGTACGGACAGACCTTTTTGCAGAGCCCGCATGCAATACATCCTACCTGACAGTTTTTCTTGGTGACAGCTCCCTTGTCTTTTGAGTGACAGCTGACAATGACCTGTTTTGCAGCGGGCTGTATCTCGATAACATTCACAGGGCAAGTCTGGGCGCATATTCCGCAGGCAGTGCACTTTACCGGATCAATGACCGGGAGGTTCTCATCATTCATGCTAATGGCGCCAAACGGACAGGCCCGCTCACATGAACCATAACCGAGACATCCATAAATGCACCCCTTGTCTCCCCCGCTTGCGAGTATCGCCGCTTTGCAGTCTTTGACCCCTTCGTATTTGAACCGGCGGACCGACTTGGTACATCCGCCCTGACAGAAGACCCTCGCAATTCTGGGCTCGGTCTGTTCCATGACCTTCCCGGTAATTCT
>JAJRVB010000217.1 GCA_024277515.1 Nitrospirota bacterium
AAAAATTAAACCTTGCCAGAAACCCGGCTGCATGCTGAGAATGTTCAGAACCGTCAGTGGCCAGCAATATTTTCATTTTGCCCCTCCTTTTACATTGAATTTTCTAAAAAATGAATTCGTTTATAATTGATAACCTCGTAATAACTCCTGAAAAGCAGTTTTTTGTCATTCCCGTGGAAACGGGAATCCAGTTTTTTAAAGCAGTTGAATGTTTCCTGGATACCCGCTTTCGCGGGTATGACGACTTTTTACGAGTTTGTTATAATTAAATTGTATCATGTTTTTCTGATATCAGGCGGCCTGGACGCATTAAAAATCTAAATACCATTTTAAATAATAATAGAGCCGGAGCAGGCCTGACAGGCATCGAATCTTCAGGAAGAAGCCGCGGAACAGACGGCAAAAAAAGCATTAACCCGCAATGCTTCAGGTGCTCCTGATCCCTGAATATACGGATAATTGGGGGGCGGTTAATAAATAAATCAACTTTACTATTTATTTTTAAGGACTTTCTCGATTATAATGCATAAGGAGGTGTTTTATGAGATTCTTCTTTATCATTCTTTTTCTTATAGCCGTCGCATTCGGGATCGTGGCCTTTCAGAATAATGTCGAGATATCAGTAAAATTCATTAAATGGGACTTTACGGGACATATAGCCATTGTCCTTGGAGTGCCCTTTCTCATAGGACTGGTGGGAGGGATATCCCTTCTTCTCCCTTCATTATGGAAGAAGGCATCACAGGCAAGACACGCCAGAAAGCGCATTCAGGAGCTTGAAGAGGAAATGTCAAAACCGGACGAAACCGAAGAAGGCGAGGCTGAAGACGAAACCGGGAGCGAGATGACCCTGCACGAATCCGGGGACCGCGTCCATTAAGCGCAATTCTCAACGACCCTGAAACGTCCTGTACCGCCGTCCCATTTATAACATTTCAGATCATTAATCTTTCTGTTCATTACAGACACTACGACATGTACGGCATCTGGGAATTCCGGTTCTCCGAAGACTGTCTGTGCGGCAGCGTCCTCTTCTGAAAAAAAGGCCTCATGCTCGGGATGGGAATGATAAAATGCCAGTATTGCATGCCCGTTCTCTTCTGCGTACGCGGTTATACGGTCGAGCTCGCTTCTGTCAATTACATACGCAGTGCGGGCATCCCTCGGGAACCTTTCCGCATCTTCAGCATGAAGCCGGTTCTGAATATTTTTACACGGATAAACTGTCTGAGTACCAGAACTGCCCGTAACAATTCCGCAGCACTCCTCAGGGTACTCTCTCAATGCATGCTGATATATTTTTTCAACTGCCTCTTTATCCAGTTTCATCATATTATATTAAAATAAAAATAACGGCTGTTACTTCATCCTGGCCTTTATGATCAGGTAACCGGAAAACAGGATCATCGCCCCGCCGAACAACGCACTCACTCCGGGGACTTCATGCAGAAAAATAAACGCGAGTATCGTAGCGCCTATAGGTTCGGCATATCCCAGTATCGCAGCCTCATTTGCGGTTACGCTCCTGAATCCCTGCACGTACAGCAGGGGGGCGATAGTGGAATGGAGCACCCCCATTATGAGGAGGTAAGGTACCTGCTCCCATAAGAGCTCAATCCTGAAAGCGAACGGCAGCAGGATAATCGCAACGATACCGTTCTGTATGCATGTAATAAAGAGTGAAGGATACAGGGACGCTATCCTTCGGATAATCAGAATAAGAAAGGCATACGCCAGCCCGGACAGGGCGCCCGCGAGAATGCCGAGATGCTCTCCGTCTCCCTGCAGCAAAGCGGACAGATTGGTTTTTCCGCCAAGGATAAACCAGAGCCCGAGCGATGACAGGGTAATGGCGATCCATGTAATTCTCTGGATCTTCTCTTTCAGCAGAAGGGGCGCAAGGATCGCTACGAACACCGGCGCGGTATAATGGGTAAGCACTGCATTGGCAATTGTCGTATGCCTGAAGGCATAGTAAAAAAGCATTGCATTGGCGGTAAAACAGATCGGCGAGAGCACAAGAAGCAGCGCGCTCCGGGAGTCCCCGCCCGCACGCCACGCGGTTCGGAGCAGGCCGCCTGATGCAAGCAGTATGAACTGAAGGGCCCCGGCAATAGTGGCAGTATAAAAAATAATGGCGTAATTCGGAAGGGCAATCTTCCTGATAAAAATGCCGAGCGAACTCCATATGAGGATGGCCGAGATTATTTTCAGATAGCCCATGGCGGTTTGGTAATATGTAATCGATGGTTTGAGATGGTATATTCCGTGTCAGAGTTCAATCGTCTATCATCAAGCAGACAGCAGTTAGTAGTAAGGGGACTGCAAGCCCGGCTTTTCCCTGACTACCGGCTGCTGACTACTGTTTTTTAAATTTTTCTTTAAGCGCCTTTTCAACCGCTTCAGGCACAAGTCCGCATACAGATCCGTGAAACGAGGCCACTTCCTTTACCAGGGTTGAAGAGAGAAATATATATTGCTGGCTCGGCATCAGAAATACAGTTTCAATATTTGAATCAAGACGCCTGTTCATAAGGGCCATCTGGAGTTCAAATTCATAATCCGAAACCGCACGCAGGCCCCTGATAATTGCTACACTCTCCATCTTCTTCACATAATTCACCAGCAGGCTGCTGAAGGAATCCGCCCGCGCACCTTTCAGGTCCTGAATCGATTCATTAATTAATGCGATTCTCTCTTCTGCACTGAAGAGAGGCTGCTTTTTCCCGCTCGGTGCAACGGCAATTATAACCTCATCGAATAATTTAAGGGTCCTCTTGAGAACATCAATATGCCCGTTCGTAATCGGGTCGAATGTGCCGGGATATATCGCGATATTACTCACTTATGACCTCCTGCTATAGATTCCATCTGAATTTCTGTCATGTTTTATCTGCACATTATATTACCTTATAGAAA
Organism: Nitrospirota bacterium; assembly: GCA_024277515.1. Taxonomy (GTDB): domain Bacteria; phylum Nitrospirota; class Thermodesulfovibrionia; order UBA6902; family UBA6902; genus JAJRVB01. The sequence continues at coordinate 2,920 of JAJRVB010000217.1, forward strand.
CTGAGCACCGAGTCACCGTAATGATAGTCTTTTATTTTCTGCAGACGGCCGGACATGTCACTCAATACCCTTTTTGCAAAATGTTCTGCAACCACAATACCATCCCGCTGTACTATACCCGACTCTCCAATTGCCTTCAGGGCCAGAATAATTTCATCCGTATGATAAGGCGGGTCCAGAAAGATGATCTCAAAGCTGAACCCGCGCAGTTCCGCCTTCTCAATGAATGAGATAACCTTTCCGGTAACAAGTTCTGCTTTGTCAGAGATATGGTTTTTTTTTATCAGTTCATTTATGCGGCGGGCATTACGTTTACTCTCTTCAACAAAACAGACTCCCGCCGCGCCTTCTGCCAGGGCGTTCATTCCTACCGCCCCGGTGCCGGCATAAAGGTCAAGAAAACGTGCATGTTCAATACTGCCCCTCAGAATATCAAATAGGGCCTCCCGTACCTTGCCCGTTGTCGGTCTCAATATCTTCTGTTTTTTTAAAGTTTTCATTCAGGACAAGCTCTCATACTATAAAAAGATTCCAGAAAATAATCCAATATCAAGCGATAATCCCACACTGTTTTCCGTCATTCTCCCAACGTTATTAAAACAGGCAGTGTCAAATTCGTAACACTTTACGGTTGTCCAGGGGACCTGTTTCGTGCTTCAGGCAGGCACAAAGGGTGTTTTTTTGCGTTTGGCACTGTAATTGCTTAAAACCCTGATAATGATTTTCGAGAGATTATGACAATGCGGCAGAGGAGGTAGATATGCCAGTATCATCTGTGACAAAAAACCCGGGTCCGCAGAGAGTCTCCCTGCCTCGCAGAGAGACCGCCCGGACCGGATTCCCCGATGTGCTGAAGAATACCGCTCCGGAGACAGGCAGAGAACCGGACGCCCGGAACACCGGCAAATCCGCCCTTGTCGAGCTCGGGAAGATAAGTCCTGAAACGCCGACAGTATCGCATATCCTCAAAAACCATCCGGAATATTCAAATAAATGCTGGGACATCATATTTTCACCGCTCAACAGCGGCAAACAGTTCAGGAAAATGCAGGAGGGCACTGTTGTGGCACTCAGGCCGGACAGTAATGAACTGGTATGGGGCCGTGAACTTTCCATGCCGCAAAATACAGCCGCAGCAGGTCCGCCAGAAAAGGCATTGCAGGGCATCCCTCAGGAAAAGTCCTCAGATCAGTCCAGGGTGATCGGGACGATCAGCATGGACAGGCCAACGGTATCCCACCTGTTTGAGGCACATGCTGATTTTGACAAGAGCTACTGGAACATCATCAATGCACCGGTAAACAGCAGCAAGGACTACACCACGCTGAGGCCCGGGACAGAGGTAGTGCTCGATACGAAGACCATGGAGCTTTCCTTTAAGCATTCCCCTGCGGCAAAACCGGACACAGCAGTGGCAAAAATAGAGATACAGAAGGAGACCCTGCAATACAGAGCCGCCCTTAATGATACGCTTGCCGATGCAGTAAAACCTTATATCGGGACGCCATACAATAAAATAGACTGTTACGGCCTCATTGTCAGGGGGCTCCAGAACCAGGGCATTCAGTACAGGG
>JAJRVB010000218.1 GCA_024277515.1 Nitrospirota bacterium
CCACTGCCCGTTGACACCATGAGCAGCCTGCTGCGGGAAAAATCCGGAGATATGGATGAGACCCGATCCAGACTCCTGAGTCTCCTTTCAGGAGGACGGCTCGGATATGCCCTGGATGGAGACCTGATCCTTCAGAGAGACCGGGCCTTTGATATGTTCCGCAATATGCTGGGGGGTAGTGACAAAGATATATGGGAAGACAGGGAATCCATGGAAGACTGGATCGAGTGGAGCCAGCTGATGCTTCGGGACATTGCGGTCTGCAAGGCAACAGGCCGGACAGGGCTTCTCATGAATTATGACAGGGCGGAGCAGATACAGACGATTGCCCGTCAGGCAGGACTCCGGGATATACTAAAATTGGCGCGTGAGCTTTATAATATAAAAAGGCAGTTGAGATTTAATTTAAATAAACAGCTGACATTTAACTATATCAGCCTCTTGCTCAAAAGACGTTTACACTGCAAGGCCCGGTAATCCGGAAATGCAGATATCGGGCAGGCATGTTTTTAACCCGATATGCGTTCGCGATTCACCACGGGCCGGCAATGCGCGGGAAGCTGTGTGAGGATAATACATGATGGATAACAATAATGCAGTCGAAACACCCAAAGAACCTGAGGCCCCTGTCAGTCAGACAATAGCAGGTATCAGATTCAGGAGCTGCGGCAAGATTTATACATTTGATACTGATAACATTGATGTAGCTCCCGGTGTACGTGTAGTGGTTGATTCAGAAATCGGGATCAGCATAGGCACTGTGGTAACACCGAAACAGATCAGAGAAAGAACAAAAGAACCGCTGAAAAAGATCCTCAGGATAGCTACTGACAAGGACTTTGAGACCGCCGAAAACAACCGCGAGCTTGAAGACGAGGCAAAATCCTTCTGCATTGAAAAGGTGAAAGAGCTGGGCCTGCCCATGAAAATTGTCGCCACAGAGAGCACTCTCGATAAAAAAAGGGTCACCTTTTACTTTACGGCTGACGGCAGAATTGATTTCCGGGAACTGGTCCGGGACCTGGCGTCAAAGTTTAAAACGCGGATTGAAATGAGACAGATCGGTGTAAGAGACGAGGTAAAACTGCTTGGGGGATTCGGCTGCTGCGGCAGACAGACCTGCTGCAGTCTCTTCCTCACATCCTTTGCGCCCATAACCATCCGCATGGCAAAAGAACAGGCGCTCTCAATAAACCAGAGTAAGCTCTCGGGTGTTTGCGGCCGATTAATGTGCTGCCTCGGGTATGAATACCGGAATGCCTCCAGTGATAAAAATATGTCAAGGTCTTCAGACAAAACTCCCGTAAAACTGCCCGGGGAGGCCGCGGAAAATGATCTCCGGGCAGCGCATTCAGAAAGCTCCGGGCCGGAGAACGCTAAGGAAGCTTCTCTGCATAGTGATGAGATACGGAAAACCCCCGGTGCGGCCGCCCCCTCAGGGGACACACAGCAGGAAAAGACCGGCAGGGAGAAAAAACGCTTCAGGCGTTACCGCAAGAAGAGAAAAAGACACCAGGCCGAAAAAGCTTCTTCTGAAAACAGCGCAAATAAGCCGCCTTTACCGGCTCCAGCCCGGAAAACAGGGCAATCTGAAACAAAAGGCAAGGGAAAGGTCTCAAACAGACGCCGGAGGTTCTGGAAAAAGAAGCAGAAGGAAAAACAGACATGAAGACTTCGAATAAATTTTATGTCACCACACCCATTTATTATGTGAATGACGTCCCTCACATCGGACATGCTTACACAACCGTTGCCGCTGACATTCTTGCCCGTTTCAACAGGCTAAGAGGCAAAGAAGTCTTCTTTCTGACCGGAACGGATGAACATGGACAAAAGGTCGAAAAGGCGGCCCTGGAACGGGGAAAGACCCCCAAGGAACATGCAGACACCATGGTCCGGAATTTCATGTCCCTATGGGAAAAGCTCAATATATCAAATGACGCGTTCATCCGTACAACAGACGCGGAGCATGTCAAAACAGTTCAGGGAATTATACAGATGCTCCGGGACAATGGAGAAATCGAAAAGCGGCAGTATGCCGGATGGTACTGCACGCCGGATGAGAGGTTCTGGACGGAAAAGGAAATTGTCGACGGAAAATGTCCTGAATGCAAGCGGCCTGTAGAAGAAATCCAGGAAGAGAATTATTTTTTCCTGATGTCAAAGTACCAGGAACGGCTGATCAGACATATCGAAGAAAACCCGTCATACATCCTGCCCGAAACACGCCGGAATGAAGTCATGGGCTTTTTGAAAAACAATGAACTTGGAGACCTCTGCATAACCAGGCCGAAGTCCAGGCTTTCATGGGGGGTGCCTATCCCCTTTGATGAAGATTTCGTAACCTATGTGTGGTTCGACGCATTATTAAATTATTTTTCAGCAACTCGCTACCTTGCCCCGGAGGCGGAAGCCGGAAAAGCAGCTATAACTCTCAACTCGCAACTCTCGGGACGAGTCGATCCCGACTCGACTCCTGACTCTGATTATTGGTGGCCCGCGGACCATCACCTGGTCGGCAAAGACATACTTACCACCCATGCCGTGTACTGGTCAACAATGCTCATGGCCCTCAAATTCCCCCTGCCGGGCAATATCTTCGCCCATGGATGGTGGACCGTAAAGGGAGAAAAGATGTCCAAGTCTCTCGGGAATGTCATTGATCCCGGAAAGATAGCGGACGAATACAGTGTGGATGCCTTCAGATATTTCATCTTCCGTGAAGTCCCTTTCGGACTGGACGGTGACTTTTCTGAAGAGGCGTTTATCAGGCGTATTAACACTGACCTTGCAAATGATATCGGCAACCTCCTGAGCCGCACAACAAAGATGATCGAGAAATACAGGGGCGGGCAGGTCCCTCAGCCTGCCGAAGGGAAAGAGAGGGACCTCGAAAAAAAGGTCAGGGCATGGTTTGATCCAGGATCAGATTCAGGCATCCCGGAGAGATACCGGGATTATCTGGACAATCTGCAGTTCAACCTTGCGCTCCAGGACCTCTGGAAGATCATCAGCGGGATAAATGAATATATAGCTTCATCCGAACCATGGAAGGAAACAGACCAGGATATACTGTCCAATATACTCTATACGCTTGCAGAATCGATCCGTATCATCGCGATTTACCTCTACCCATTCATGCCTGACTCGGCAAATAAAATATGGCAGCAGATAGGCCTGAACAGGGACATAGGAAACATAAAGATTGATGACGAGGGAAAGTGGGGCGGACTGAAGCCCGGCACAAAGGTCAGGAAGGGGGACCCGCTCTTTCCGAGGATAGATATCAATAAAAAATTCAGGAAACCGTTAAAGGAAACGCATAAAAAGGCAGCTGCTCCCTCCATCCCCCCTTTAGAAAAGGGGGGATTTAAGGCTGATAACTTAATACCGATAAGCGACTTTGCAAAAGTGAAACTGAAAATCGGCAGAGTACTCCGGGCGGAACGGGTTGCAAAATCAGACAAGCTGATCAGGCTTCAGGTCGATACCGGGGAGGAGCGGCAGATCGTGGCGGGGATCGGAAAGGCATACACGCCTGAAGAACTCAACGGGAAAAAAATTGTTGTAGTAACAAACCTGAAACCCGCAAGGCTGATGGGGGTGGAATCTCAGGGCATGCTGCTTGCAGCGACTGATGACAGCGGGGAACCTGTCTTGCTTGTCCCTGAAAAGGATGTAAAGGAAGGCGCCGGAATTAAATGAACTCATTACAGAGATTATATTAAACAACCTGAGAGATTTCATATGGCCAGAATCGTATCAATCAACATCAGTCCCAAAAAAGGCATGAGAAAAAAGGCGGTGGACTCCGCCGTGCTGAAAGACAATTTCGGCATCGAAAATGATGCCCACGCATCATCAAAGTGGCACCGCCAGGTCAGCCTTCTGGCAACCGAAAGCATCAAAAAAATGCAGGACAAGGGCCTTGACGTGGGGCCGGGTGATTTTGCGGAAAATATAACGACCACAGGTGTTGACCTGCCGAATCTACCTGTGGGGACAAAGATGACCATTGGGGATGACATTGAGCTCGAAGTCAGCCAGATAGGCAAGTTATGCCATTCCCGCTGCGCCATTTACGAGCAGGCAGGCGACTGTGTCATGCCGAGAGAGGGCATTTTCGTAAAAGTGCTTAAAGGCGGGACGATCAAAACAGGAGACATAATAACTATAAAACAGTAGACAGTAGACAGTAGTGAGTAGTCAGTAGATAGTAGCAAGGAGTAGAAACTGCGTCAACATGATCTTTTGACTGTATACTGTCCACTGTCTACTTGTTACTAAAATGATTAAAGTTGCGATCCTTACATTAAGCGACAAGGGCTCAAAGGGCGAGCGG
>JAJRVB010000219.1 GCA_024277515.1 Nitrospirota bacterium
ATCTTTGACCATTCATATACCCAGAAAATACAGAAGGGGTCTTTTGAAAAGGAGCAGTACCGGCTCCAGTATCCGGGGCTGGCAGTATTTGTTGAACATCCCGACCAGGACATGGTCCCTGTGATGCCGCCCGGACTTGGTATCCCGGCACCGACCACCATGGAATATATAGAAGATTACTTTGCCAATTACCTGATGGACCCGGAGCTGTCTGAAAATGAAACCTACCGGTATTCGAGCCGCATCCATCATCCTATGCCGAAGGGAGGCACGCAGCTGGAACGGGCAATTGAATTTCTCAGGGAAACGCCCCTCACAAATCAGGCGGTCGTGGAGATTGCAACGCCCGAGGATTTTGATATCTGCTATGGCAATGACGGCAATTTCGATCCGCCATGTCTGCGCCTTCTGGATTTTAAGGCCATTCCGGAGGGAGACGGCCTGGTGCTTACCGTGACCTGCTATTTCCGCTCATGGGACCTGTGGGCAGGGTTTCCCTCGAACCTGGGAGGCATTGAACTGCTAAAACAGTATGTTGCGGATGAGACGGGGATGAAAAGCGGACCCATATACGCGTACAGCGCCGGCGCTCACATTTACGGCTATCAGGAAGAACTGGCGAGGATCAGGACACTCAAGACGAACAAATAATTAATCTATTTTGACAAACGATGCACCCTGCATTTCCATGGAAAGGAGTCTTGGCTTACTTACGGACCGGGCCGGTTGCATAATCCATGACGACCTTGAGATTAATGAAAAGAAATGCCGGCCTCATGAACTTCTTACTGGATACCCATGGGTTTTTATGGTCGCTTTTTCACCCGACAAGTTGATCAAGGCAGTAGTCCGAGCGGTAAAGTCTCCAGACAATGACGTTGCGGTCAGTGTAGTTAAATTCTTGGAAATTTCCTTGAAGTATGCCCTTGGGAAACTCGAATTAACCGGGGGGAAGCCGGAAGAATTGCCTGATTTTGCCGGCCTGATGAATCTGGAAATATTACCGGATAAATAATATTCATTGCAGTTTCTGCCGCAGGGTTATTCAGGGGAAAATTGCTAAGCACAAACAGTTAGCGAGCACTAAGTGCAATTTTTAGAAAGGAAGGAGTAATCAAGAAATGAAATCTGCGCTAAAGAAAAAACCACGCTCCAATAAAAGAGCAGCAAGAAAATCAAAAACAAAAAAAACAAAACCAATCAAACTGCGGGTGCCGAGAACGCACAAGCCGGACGGCCTCGGTCTTGAGGAGTGGCAGAGGATTCTCAGAAAGCAGTTCGGGGTGCAGCAGGATTTTAAGCTCAAAAATACCGGTGACCATCCCATCTTCTCGGATTTTTTACTCGCCAATCCAGAATCAGAGAAAACATACAAAATAGCCATCCGGGGCGATGCTCCCGGAGATAATTATTGCTCCTGTCCTGATTACAGTATTAATAATCTCGGAACATGCAAGCATATCGAATTTACCCTGTCCAAGCTCATGAAGAAAAGGGGCGCTAAAAAGGCATTTAAAGATGGGTGTGTTCTACCGTATTCCGAGGTCTATTTAAACTATGGCCTGAGACGGGAGGTCAGGTTCAGGCCGGGGAAGGATGCTCCCGATAAACTGATCTCTCTTGCAGATGCTTTTTTTGATTCAGATGGGGTGCTCAAAGAAAAGCATGTCCTCGATTTCCACCAATTCCTCAATAAGGTACCACGAAATAACGGACATGAAGTGCGGTGTTACGACGATGTAATGGCTTATATTGCCGATCATCAGGATGCCGGACACAGGCGAAGCATCATCAAATCTCATATTAAGGACGGGATCAACAGTCCGATTTTCAAAAATATTCTTAAAACCAGATTATATTCCTATCAGCGGGAAGGGGCGTTGTTTGCGCTGAATGCGGGGCGATGTCTTATTGGTGATGATATGGGACTGGGAAAGACAATCCAGGCGCTTGCTGCGGCAGAGTTAATGGCAAAGCTGTTCAATATACATAAGGTGTTGATCGTCTCGCCTACCTCTCTGAAATACCAGTGGAAGACGGAGATAGAAAAATTCAGCGGCAGGACGGTTCGGGTAATTGAGGGCCTCAACCATCAAAGGAAACAAATATACGGAGCAGAGTCCTTTTATAAGCTTGTCAACTATGAGCTGATTTTCAGGGATATCGATATGATAAGGGAGTGGGCGCCTGACCTGATAATACTTGATGAGGCGCAGAGAATAAAAAACTGGAAAACCCGGACGGCGCAATATGTAAAACAGCTGGAATCGACTTTTGCCATGGTGCTGACAGGCACGCCCATAGAAAACAGGATTGAAGACTTGCACTCTATAGTGGAATTTATCGACCGGCGCCATCTCGGACCTTTATACCGGTTTGTCCATAACCACAGAATCGTAGACGACGGAGGCAAGGTGATCGGATACCGGAACTTGCAATCTGTCAGGAATTCCTTGAAAAATGTCCTGATACGCAGGAAGAAAGACGAGGTACTGAAACAGCTCCCTGAGCGGATAGATAAAAACTTTTTTGTCCCCATGACAAAAGAGCAGAGGGTTATCCATGATGAAAACTACGAGATCGTAGTGAAATTAGTCGCAAAATGGCGGCGCTATAAATTCCTGTGCGAGGCGGATCAGCGGCGGCTCCAGATTGCCCTTAATTTTATGCGTATGGCTGCTGACAACACGTACCTGGTAGATAAGAAAACCATTCACGGCCCAAAGATCGAGGAGCTGGAAGTGGTGCTGAAGGAGTTGATTTTTGAGAGCGGAGAAAAGGTTGTCATCTTCAGCCAGTGGCTCAGGATGACGGAATTAGTGGAGCATGTCCTTAAGAGGAACAAGATCGGATATGTCCATTTAAACGGCAGTGTCCCTTCAAAACAGAGAAAAGGACTGATGTCGCAATTCAGGGAGGACCCGGAGTGCAAGGTCTTCCTGTCCACAGATGCCGGCGGAGTTGGATTGAACCTGCAAAGCGGATCGGTCGTTATTAATATGGATATTCCCTGGAACCCTGCTGTTCTTGAGCAGCGCATTGGCCGTGTACACAGGCTCGGCCAGCGCAGGAAAGTCTGCGTCATCAATTTTGTTACTTCATCTTCCATTGAGGAGAGAATTCTGGGCCTGTTGAAATTCAAAAAATCAGTGTTTGCCGGAGCAATGGACCGGGACGGTGAAGATGTTGTCATGGTCGGCGAGTCCCAGCTTAAGAAGATTATGAAGACAGTAGAGACAGTCACGGATAACCTGGAAACACCTGACCCTGAGGTTGAAAGGCAGCGAGAAAGAGAAGAGAAGCGGGATATCGAATCAGCCGACAGGGAAGATGTAACTGAAAAGACAGGCGTTAAACCGGAATCTAAAGAGAAAGGGAATGAAAACGGGCAGGACGCCCTGAATACCCTGCTCATCAGCGGCGCTCAATTCCTGACAAAGCTCAGCAAAACTATCTCACAGCCGGAGCAGTCTGCCGGCAATGATATGGATAGTTTGATCGGCAGGGATACTGATACAGGAAAGGCATATCTGAAAATACCGCTTCCGGATACGGACGCTGTTAAAAATATATTTTCAGCATTAGGGGAATTGTTATCAAATCAAGGTAACGGAGGTTAGTTGATGAAAGCCAGATTAGAGGGACAGGCATAATCTCCAAACAGCCATGCAAGCATGTTGACAATTATTTCTGTGAATGGTAGACTTCATCTGAAGGTTTCAGAAGTTTTTGTCACAGGCCGGACCACAAAGACTTTTTGCTTTGTGGTCTTTTTTTTATGCAAATTGAGGTCGTTCTGTTACTTTAGTCTATACGTAAGGAGGTAAATAAAGAGATGATAGAAGGAACAGTAAAATGGTTCAACGAATCCAAAGGTTTTGGCTTTATCTCAAGAGAAGGCGGCGATGATGTATTCGTACATTATTCTTCCATATCGGGCAGTGGATTTAAATCCCTTTTCGAGGGTGATGCTGTCAGTTTTGAGATCGAAGACGGCGCAAAAGGGCCAAAAGCCCTTAATGTCGTAAAACTGTAATCAATATGGCAACTCCCCCGGCAGGTCCGGGGGGATTGCCATTTCAATCCTGCAGTATATTATTTACCCGCCTCTCTGAACAATCAGCAGCAGTCTGCTACCGAACCCCCTTAGCTCAGGTGGATAGAGCACAGGTTTCCTAAA
>JAJRVB010000220.1 GCA_024277515.1 Nitrospirota bacterium
AAAATTATGGAAGAGTTTTTATCATATAAATAAATCTCCTTAATTTTGATCTATGGTTTTTGATTTTTAAATTTCCATGTCCAAATGATACCTGTAACTGAATCGGTTACTGCTGATCACACATTAAACTTGAAATTAATGATGTCTCCGTCCTGCACGGGATATGTCTTGCCCTCAAGCCGGGCCAGTCCTTTTTCCCGGACTGAGAGCATGTTTTCGCCTGAAGATGTGAAGTCATCAAAGCTTACTGTTTCCGCCCTGATAAAGCCCCGCTCAATGTCGGAATGTATCTTGCCGGCAGCCTGCTGGGCCACTGTTCCCTTTTTGATTGTCCATGCCTTCACTTCATCCTGCCCCACCGTAAAGAAAGATAAAAGCCCGAGTGCATCGTAGGACACACGGCAGAGCTTGTGCATTGCAGGCTCATCAATGCCCAGGTCGTCAAGGAACGCCTTTGCCTCATCCTGTTGGAGCTGAGCAATTTCCATTTCGATCTTTCCGCAAAGCGCTAATACAGGGGGCACAGCCCCTTCTCCAGTATGCCTGAAGTAAGCCTCTATTTCATGCTGATATTCTTTTACCTTATCCGAATTCAGATCATTCTCATTTATATTGAGGACTATGATTTCCGGCATTGTCGAGAGAAACTGGTAAGGAAGCATGAGCCTCTTTTCTTCGTCAGAGAATTCGATATTTCTGAGAGACTTTTCTTCATCAAGGGCGCTTTTGCATTTCAACAATAACTTTTTGTCCTCTTCATCCTGCTTCTTTCCCCTTTTCTCCTGGTCTGCTATTTTTTCCAATCTCTTTTCTACAAATTCCAGGTCTCCAAGAATGAGTTCAGCCTCAAAGGAGGTAACATCTCTGACAGGCCGCACATCTCCCAGCGGGTGCATTACCGCCTCATCGTCAAATGCACGGACAACGTGCACCACTGCGTCGGCATCTTTTATTAAATTAAAGACCTTTGTGTTTTGCGATACATCCCCGCCGGCTGCAGCAGATGTTATGCCGAGATAGTCGATGTATTCGACAGTGGCATATGTGGTTTTTTTCGGTTCATAAATCGAAGAGAGCTTATCAACACGGTCATCGGGAATTTTGACGATGCCAACGTGCGGCTCAACTTCAGCTGATATGGAAGTGGGGTAAGCTGTCGTTTCCAGATCAAGACCAGTAAGCGCGTTGAAGACCGTTGTCTTTCCTGAATTGGAAAAACCTGTAATTGCGAGTTTCACTTTATTTCCCTGAAAGACGCATATGCTGCCCGAACAGTCCTGTTTATATCGGCCTGTGAGTGGGCAAGCGACATGAATCCCGCCTCATAACCGGATGGGGCAAGATTCACTCCTCTCTCAAGCATCTTTCTGAAAAATGCGGCAAAGGCAGCCATATCGGTCTTTGCCGCATCGCTGAAGTTGTGGACTTCCCTGTCTGTAAAATATGTGCAGAACATCGTCCCTGCCCTGTAGAATCTGGTCTGTATTCCCGCCCTTTTTGCGGCGTCTTTCATGCCTTCTTCGAGCGCCATGGATTTTGCCATGAGCTTTTTATATGTTTCGGGTCTGGATAATATTTTTAAAGTTTCAATACCGGCTGTCATTGCGAGAGGGTTGCCTGAGAGCGTTCCGGCCTGATAGACGGGGCCGTCCGGCGCGATCCTGCTCATGATCTCTTTCTTCCCTCCGTAAGCGCCTACCGGCAGGCCTCCTCCGATTACTTTACCGAGGCATGTCATGTCCGGTTTGATTTTGAAGGCTTTCTGGGCCCCGCCGTACGATATCCTGAAACCTGTCATGACCTCATCGAATATAAGGACAATGCCGTACTGCCTTGTTATTTTTCTCAGTCCCTCAAGGTATCCCGGTTTTGGAAGGATACAACCGCTGTTGCCCACAACCGGCTCAATGATGACGCAGGCTATGTTCTTTCCTGTCTTTTTGCAGATGTTTCTGAACGCCCTGAGATCGTTGTATGGCAGAGTAATGGTGTTTCTTGCGTAATCCTTCGGCACTCCCGGACTTGTGGGCACACCAAATGTTGCGGCGCCGGAGCCTGCCTGTACAAGAATTCCGTCTGCATGGCCGTGATAGCAGCCTTCAAACTTGACGATCCTGTCTCTTCCGGTAAAACCCCGTGCAGCCCTGATGGCGCTCATGGCCGCCTCGGTGCCGGAATTGACCATGCGGATGATTTCCATGGAGGGATATGCCTTGCGCACCATTGCAGCCAGCTCCACTTCAAGTGGTGTCGGCGCACCAAAGCTCGTCCCTTTTTCAGCCGCTTTTTTCAGTGCATTGACAACTTTGGGATGAGAATGGCCGAGTATCATCGGTCCCCAGGAGAGCACGTAATCTATAAATTCATTCCCGTCAACATCATAAATCTTTGAACCCTTTGCCGAGTCTATAAAGAGGGGGGTCCCGCCGACAGCCCTGAATGCCCTTACAGGGCTGTTCACTCCGCCGGGCATGATGCGTTTTGCTTTTTTGAATAATTCCTTTGATTTTTTCTGATTCAATGCCATGGCAGTCTCCTGAAATATAAAATTTTACAAGCTAATTATTTAACAACAATTCCGGGTGAGTTGTCAAAAGCGTTGCCAATGCCTTATATCGAGGTTCAACCTCGATATAAATGACTCACTTTCCCAACTCCCTTATCCTCCTGATCCTTTCCAGCACAGGCGGGTGGGAATAGTGAAACAATGCATACAGGGGATGGGGATGCAGATTGGAGAGGTTGTCCTTTGAGAGCTTCACCAGGGCGCTTATCATGCTATCGGCATTTCCGGTCAGCTTAAAGGAAAATCTGTCCGCCTCATTTTCATGCCTTCGGGAAACGTAATGAAACAGCGGCCCGAAAGGAAACG
>JAJRVB010000221.1 GCA_024277515.1 Nitrospirota bacterium
AATAAGGCACATTAACGGACAATAGCTCTGATTATTTTCAAAATGAGCCGCTGCTCTTCTTCGTCAGCCTCTTTAATTAATGTATTTATATTCTTACCCACGTCGTGACCCCGCCCCCGTTTTAAATTCCTCGTTACCGGCAGTGAGCGGCTTGATCTCTATCGAAGGGGCGGCGATTCGCTGCAGGGAAGATATCATTATTACCGGCTTCATCCGTTTACCATAGCTGAGGCAGAAGGTCTTGTCTGCAGGGCGTCTGTTCGGCGTGAATTGCAGCCGGGAGAGGGTTTCTATCAGGATTCGTTGGAGGCGCTGGACGTATTTGGCGGCTTCCCCGAACCCTTCATCAAACAGAGCAAGAGGCAGCTCAGACGCTGGCACAATGAGAAGATAGAACGTATGTTCCGGGAGGATATTTTGGATGTTAAGGCAATACGTGACATCGGGAACATGAAACTCCTGAGCGATATTCTGCCGTCAAAGGTCGGATCTTTGCTGTCTCTCAATGCCATAAGGGAAGACCTTGAGGTAAGTTTCCGTGCTGTCTCGCACTGGATGGATATTCTTGAGTCCTTTTACTATAGTTTCAGGATCTATCCATACTCTGCAAAAAAAATACGGTCTCTCAAAAAAGAGCCGAAGCTCTATTTATGGGACTGGTCCGAAATAGAGGATGAGTCTGCCCGTTTTGAGAACCTTATCGCTTCCCACCTGCTGAAATTTGTACATTTTATAGTTGATTATGAAGGGTATAAGGCAGAGCTGTATTTCTTGAGGGATGTTGACAAACGCGAGGTTGATTTTCTTGTGACCATTAATGATAAGCCCTGGTTTGCTGTTGAGGCAAAGCTCAACGATACGAGTCTCTCCTCCCATCTCATTTACTTCAGAGAAAGGCTGTCAATCCCCTATATATATCAGGTGGTAAAAAAAGATAAAGCAGACAAGGTCGAGAAAGGCGCAAGGATCATTTCAGCCGGGAAATTTCTATCAAGTTTTATATAAACGGCTTAATGCCCCTTTTCAGCAATTATCTCATCCAGCAAAACCCCCTTCTTCAGCTTTTCATCAGCGGCTTTATGGAAATCAAGTATCTCCTTAATCATTGACAATGTCCGTTCAGGGGTTGAAAAGGCATCATCAGTATACGCATTCTGGCAGAGAAACTTTGAGCGGATCATCTCTGCGACATACATCACCAGCCTGTCCGCATCCTGAAGACCTTCAACTCCCACTATCTCTGCAACCTCTCTAAGTGACTCTTCTTTCTGTAGGATCTCTTTACACTTTGCCTGGGCTTCCTCCCATTCAGGAGAAACTTTTTCAGTGTGGTGTTTTAGCAGTTCGGTTCCATACAGTGAATAACTCTGAAACCAGTTGATCGCCGGGAAGTGTCTCCTGTGAGCAAGAGATGTATCGAGCATGAGAAATGCCCCGGAGGTCCTCAGGCATGATTGTGTAACAGGCTCCGTGAAGTCGCCGCCCGGAGGGGATACTGAGAGTATCATGCTGAGCGAGCCGGTCCTTCCGCTATTCGCTTCAACAACGCCAGCCCTCTCAAGAAAGCCTGACAGCCGGGAAGCAAGGTATGTGGGGTATCCTTCCTCGCCCGGGAGTTCCTCAAGGGATGATGATATCTCCCTCAGCGCTTCAGCCCACCTTGATATGCTGTCAGCGAGGAAGAGCACGTGAAGGCCCATGTCTCTGTAATATTCGGCTATGGTCACTGCCGTGTAGATAGATGCCTCTCTTGCGGCAACCGGCATATTTGAAGTATTCACGCAAAGTATCGTCCTCTCCATCAACGTTCTTTTTGTCCACGGGTCTTTCAGGAGTTCAAACTCTTCAATGAGTTCCGCCATTTCATTTCCCCGCTCACCGCATCCTGCATACACTACAATATCAACATTTGCAAACTTCGCAATAGATTGATCAAGAATGGTCTTGCCCGTGCCGAATCCACCCGGCATGATTGCAGTGCCTCCCTTTGCAATGGTGAAAAGGAAGTCAATAACCCGCTGACCCGTCACCAGCGGCTCGAAAGGCGAAAACTTTCTCATAAAAGGCCTGGGGACCCGTACCGGCCAGTCATGAAATCCGGGGATTTCCGTGCCGTCTTCCAATATGCCGACCGGCCTGTCCAGACTGATCTCGCTCTCTGCGATCCATGAGATCCTTCCGGTCACATCAACCGGACAGGAGATATAGTGTCTTAAAGGACCCTCTTCAACGTATCCTGTTATCTCTCCGGCGTTGACCTTATCTCCCTTTTTCTTCAGGGCATGAAATTTCCACTTTCCGGAAATATCCAGTGCGCTCAGTTCTTTTGCAGCCTTGATAAAAGGGCCGGTTTCTTCCTTTAATCTCCGGAGCGGCCGCTGAAGACCGTCGAATATTCCAGAGAGCAGTCCCGGGCCGAGTCTTACGGTAAGAGGCCTGCCTGTTGCCTTTACGGGTTCAGCAACGGCAAGACCTCGGGTATCTTCATATACCTGGACAACTGTCCTTTTCTCCTCAATCCTGACGACCTCACCGGTGAGCATGGCATTCCCGACAAAAACCCTTTCATAGAGTTTTAATCCCTTCACATCAACACTAACAGTCGGCCCTGATATTTCCGTTATCCTGCCCGTCATAATTTAAGCCTCACATGGTAGCCTATCGCCCGCCTGATCAACCTTGCGGCGTAGTCTTCAAGCTCAACATCCGGCCGCTCAGGTGAAGGCAGGACCACCAGAATCCCATGCCACGACTTTTCGATCTCTTTCAGTTTTTCTTCAGCGATTCCTTTAATAAGCTTCTCATCAATGATGACGAGGCCTGTATCCGGCTCGCGTATAATCTTCCGGACAGTAATTTCCGCGTCTTTCTCCCCTGTTACATAATGACTTACCCCGGTGAGTTTAAAACCGTATTCTGCATCAGGCGGAGTTATAAAAACTACTCTTTTCATCAGATCACCAATTCCCTCCGGAGGACGTTTCTTTCAATCCCCCTGCCGTAGAGAAGAATACTGAAATTTTCCGCCTCAACACAGATTTTCCAGAGGTAATCCAGGATCAGTCCGATGTCTGAACCTTCTATCGCCTTAACCCGTAAATATTTTGTCAAATCTGCAAACAGGATATTCTCAATCTCGGATGCACCGGACTCAGGCAGGCTTATTCCGGTAAGCTGGTGAACGAGCCGGACAATCCGGGACATTTCACCGCTCCGGACCGTATCCATCAGAACTGGCTCGCTGATGCTGCCTCCATGAATAAAGACAGGGACTGTCTTTACAGCCCATCTCACATGTTTGCATAAGGCCATGATGTTTTTTATATCGATAAGAAATATAAAATACTTTTTTAAAACAGGGTGAAGTTTCGAGCTGATGATCCGTTCCATAAAGCCATTGGTCAATCCCTCTTCCACCCCTTTTAAACCATCTTTTGAAAAAAGATCTTCGAGCCCGCTCTGCTTGTCCGTGGGAGGGAGGAATTTTCTTTCAAACTCTGCAAGTATTAAAGGCAGGTCCGCATCTCTCTTCAGTACATCCTTCACCTCTTTTGAAAGCAGGCTGAAGGAGAGGATATCTTCAATATCCGCCCCGGTTTCTTTCCCGGTCTTAAATCTCAGACACAATACCATGGTTTTTATTTCAGAATATACAAAGAATGGGAAGAAAGTATGGCGCAGTCTCCTGTTCATTTGAAAATAAAGCCATCTGAATTCTTTTAACACGCGCTTCCATACACCTTCTTTTGCATATTCTGCTACCAGCTCTCTGTAGTACGCCGGCAAAATGGTTTCAGTAGGGGCCGGGCTGGAGAGGATATCATCCCAGTCTTTAACAAGATACAGACGCCTGCCCCTTATCCTTGCAATTAAATATTCCGTGGGATACCCGCTGCCTTCAGGACTCTGAAGAAGGTTCATACTGAGACCTCTTTATAAATTTCACGGATTATTACCGGCAGGATGTCTTCCCATGCTTTTTCCAGTCTTTTTTCAAAGGTATTGGCAATAGATATTTTCCCATCCCCGCGAATAACTTCAAGTCCCCCTGATATGCTGTCGTCAGGGATAACATTTGAATCAGGGAAGTGTTCACGGGCAATGCTCATATCCAGAGGGTTTACACGTGCATCCTTCCAGATTGCATCCGGGAGTTCTTTGACCAGTGATGCAAAGACCTCTTCGTATCCGTCATTTCTTAATTCACGGAGATGCGATACGGCAAAAGGAAAAAGTCTTTCTGAAAGGGCCTTTTCTGCTGAGAGTTTTATTCTGTTTGCCCTTTTTTTTGCGCCGGAGAGAATTGACTCTTCCTGTCGCTTGACTGCAATTTCCCGGTCCCTTCTGAAATTTTCTCTTGCTTCTTCAATCTTCAGGGATGCCTCCGCATTGATCTTGTCAGCTTCGGCTTTAACCCCGCTCCACAGACGGTTAATAATCTCTTCGCCATCTTTGCGGAGACTCTCGATCAGTTCCCTGTGACCCAAATCAGGTTATCCTCCTCCAAAAAGTATCATTGCCGCGACAACAAAACCGAGGATCACCATAGTCTCGGGAATCGCAACAAGGATAATTATAGTGGCGCTTAATTCAGGTTTTTCAGCAAGCGCCCCCGCCCCTGCAGAGCCGACCTTTGACTGTACCCATGCAGTGGCAAGGGCGGTAAGTCCGATCGCAAGCGCCGCGGCAAATGCCATAAGTGTCTTTTCCATACATTTCCCTCCTTATATTTTTCCCTCTTTTCTAAAGGGTTCAAATTTTTTTCCTCCCGGCTCGATAAACTTGCTGAAAAATTCAACATAGTGAAGCCTCAAAGAGTGAATAGCAGGAGAAAATACACCTATAATAATATTCAGTAAATGGAGCAGTGCGGCCACTACAATACCGGTGATGATATCCCCTGTCATTCCTGCGAGACAGTTGGCCACAAATGCCAGCAGCACGGACACGAGGCCTATTGCCATTATCCTTGCATAAGAGATAATATTCCCCATACTTCTCAACAGTTCAAGAGGCGCCAGCAAACCTCCGGTGAAGAGCAGACAGGGGGTCAGGAAGAGTATTGCCAGAATAAGGGGTCTTGTGAGCAGGGACGGAAACAGGCCGAATAATGATGCAACAAGCAGTAGTATGAAAATAATAATCAGCAGATTGAGAAACCTGCTGAGCGCCTCTTTCTTTGTCTTTCTCCTGAAGGCCGTTGCGAATCCCAGGAAAGTTCCCAGGAGAATATGAGCCATACCAACAGAGACCGCAAAATATAACATTGGTATAATGGATGTGCGCCTCTCGATAAGGAGTGGTTTGAGGCTGAAAAGCCTGTGGCCGAGATCACCGATAAACTCTCCATAGATTATCCCGAAAAAAAGTGTATATATTGAGCATATCAGGAGTATTTTAGAGGCGTCCGGAAGAAATTTTCTCTTTTTGAATTTTTTCAGCATAAAAAAGGAGAGCACTAAAAGTATCAGCCCATACCCTGCATCACCAAGAATCATACCAAAAAAAACGGGGAAGAAAATACTGATAAAGGGAGTCGGGTCATACGATGTATATCTGGGTAAGGGCAGCATTTTCGTGAAGAGTTCAAATGGTTTGAAATAAGCCGGGTTTTTAAGGATAACCGGCATTCTGTCAAGGTCTTCTTCCAGAATCTCCATCTCATCAAGTACCACTTTACCCTCATAATCATGGGTTAACCTGCCCCTGAGTTTTTCTACGTTCTCATAAACCATCCAGCCGTAGATAAGAAAACACATTCTTGTTTCAAATACAGAACCAACTGTGTTCAAAACAGATAGTCTTTCATCCGTCCATTCCCTGACCCTTGAATAAATAGGACCCCATTTCATGGCAAAACTTTCCAGTTGCATGTCAACAGCTTCGATCTCACTTATGACCTCGGAAATCCTTTTTCTCAACAACTCAATTTTCTGAAAAAAAGTGAGCCCTTCAAAGGCAAAAGGGAATTTGAATTCAGGGATATCCTTGTCGCTGAGGGTACTTTTTATCTTGTCCGAGATCTCCTTCTCAATAGCTATTAACCCTGCGATCGAACCGTCCGAAGCGGTTGATGTGCGAAGTTCAAATCTTCCTGCCGCCTGTTTATTCAGGAATTCATTCAGGAGCGCTGCGGCTTCAGTGTCACGAAGAGTAAGCCCGATGAAGTCCATGTCCGGGGTCTTCCTCAGGCCTTCAAGGAGAGACTCAACAGAATCGAGGAAAATGTTGTAACGGTCGAGTTCAGCAAGCTCCTTCCGGTATGCATCTTTCTTCTGAATCATTTCACGACAGGCAAGGAGATGCTGCTGAAGGGTTTCATTGATCGTGTCAATAATCGGCCGGGGATCAATATAACTTTTTTTTATCGGGATTTTTGGAAGATACGAAAAAAGTTCATCTGTCCTGGCTCTCAGATCCTCAAGGAAGAAACGTTCCGTCATGGCGCCCTTGTCAGGCAGGAACGAATCTATATAGACTGCGTCCTTCTTCTCAATAAAACCTTTAGTATCGGGCTCAATCTGGAGAAGACCTGTCTCCTGTAAAAGACAGAGGACTTTTTCGAGCAGTTCTCTCGGTCCTGCTATCTCTACCTTGGACATTTTGACTATCATTTTATTAACCGGGCAGAATCCTGGAAATATGTTTCAATATGACCTTTTTTAAGATATTATCATCAAGCCCTTTGAGTCTTTCTGCCTTGTCATCAGCATCCTTTATAATCGCCACAGCTTTTGTCTCAGCATTCAACTTCGCTTCTCTTATTGATGCATTAAGAGATTCTTCCAGCTCTTTTTTTCCCCTGAGAATTTTCTCCTCTGCATCTTTCTTTACATTTTCAAGCCACTCCTGAGACATCTTTTTCTCGATCCCGATCCTTTGCTGAACCTCTTTTTCGACCTCAACCACTTTACTGAGGATATCGTCATCCATAGTTAAATTTTAGCAGGAATCAGCCAGAAGACAAGGGGTCTTAATAATTACATTAGATTTACTTTGCCATGCACTCCGGACAGGGACATAGCATTATGCATCAGATGTGAAGGACGGCCGGAAGGGGCATTATTGCCGGGCGGCTTTCTTTGGCGCTGCGTTTACTCCCCACTCTTTCAGTTTTTGAAGCACTGTGTCAATAAGCGCATCCATTTTGGCGGCAACCACCTCTGAAAGTTCCGTAGAGGTCGCCATTGACTCGGGCTGGATACCTACAAGACACATTTCCTGCGGGGTAATTTCCATCAGTTTTGCCGCGAACAGCATGTCAGGAATTCCTATCTGATGAACAGAGAGCTTTTTACTGAGAAAGGCGGGGATCCTGTCTCCGCTTATCACATCAATTGTCCCCGGGTCCTTCCTGAAATTAGCGGCATCAATAAACATCACTTTATCCCTGTTTTCAAAGAGCGGCAGCAGGTCAAGCCCCTTTGTCCCGCCGTCAATCAACTCGACATTTTCCGGGAATGTATATGTGTCATTCAGTCTGTTGAAGGCATGGATCCCTGCGCCATCATCGCTTAACAGGATGTTTCCGATTCCAAATATTGCTATGCTCAAGAAATAACCTCCGTTATTCGTTCCAAGTTATTCTCTTTTATCAGGCAGAACAAAGACCCCGGAAGCATCGCGACTCCCGGGGTCTTTCGATTGGTCCTTTTTTGAAGCCTGATCCTCAGCCCTTTACTCCAGGTCCTTTTCAGGGATAAACTTATCGCCCGTAATTATGGAATTGAAAATCCCTGTTTCTTCAATCGACTCGGTGAACAGGACAAGGTAAATGTGTATCAGGGTAAATGCAAAGATGGCATACATGAGCAGGTGGTGCCACAGCCGTATGGTCTGGAGGTACATCACGTTCGTCATCCAGCCTCCGAGCACGGTCCATACCGCCCCGGTGTGGTTGACCGAATAGAGGGCAAACCCGGAAAATACCATGAAGAAGAAAACCGCCAGCAGCAGCAGGTATGACAGCCCTCCCAATGCCGAATGACCAATGTGCGCCTTCGTCCTCTTGCAGCAAAACAGATAACACCTCAGGTCATCCGCGATCTCTCCTATCCTCTTCCCGGAAAAGGGCGCCCATTCCGACAGTCCGGCATATTTATTCCCGAATATGAACCAGTAGATCCTGATTATAATGCTCATCAGAAACGCATAGGCCGCCACAAAATGGATGAACCTCATCCATCCCATGATATACTGGGATGAAGACTGGGCAAGGGTGTACGGATTGCCGATGTAAAGGCCTGTGACCGAAAGGGCAAGGAGACAGAGTACATTTATCCAGTGAGTAAATCTGACCGGGAATTCCCATACATATACTATCTCTTTTTTGTCTTTCATTGTCATCCCCCCTTTCCTATTTCACCTTTATTTTTATGACCTCATTGCCGTCCGCATCCAGTACATGAACGGCACAGGCCATACAGGGATCAAATGAGTGAATCGTCCTGAGAATTTCAACAGGCTGATCAGGGTTTGCTATCGGAGTTCCCACCAGCGCCTCTTCGTACGGGCCTCTCTGGTTCCCTGCGTCCCTTGGGGACGCGTTCCATGTCCCCGGGACCACGCACTGGTAATTTTCGATCTTTTTGTCCTTTATCTTTACCCAGTGGCAGAGCGCGCCCCTCGGCGCCTCGTGAAACCCGTACCCCTTTGCCTCGGCAGGCCAGGTTGAAGGGTCCCACTTTTCTCCGTTGTGAATTCTCATGTCACCGTTTTTCATATTGGCTGCAAGCTGGTTCATCCATACGGGGATCTGCTCTGCCGTCACGAGTGTCTCGATCGCCCGCGCAGCAGTCCTTCCCAGGGTTGAGAACAGGGCCGACGGTCCTACCCCGAGCGTCTTGAGCACACTGTTTACGACTTCCTGCACTCTTTCGTGTCCGGACGCGTATGCAACGAGCATTCTTGCCAGCGGGCCTACCTCCATGGCCCTGTCATCGTAACGCGGCGCTTTGAGCCACGAATACTTTTCATCTGTGTTCAGGTACTCGTACGGCGGCTGCGGCCCGGTGTAATTGTAGTTTGTTTCTCCGTCCCACGGATGCTTTGCCTTGTCGTCTCCTCCTGAATAGTTATACCATGAGCGTGAAATATACTCGGTCACCTTCTGCTGGTCAACCGGATGCACCTTTGACAGGTCCTTATCGAGGATTATTCCGCGGGGCAGCCACATGTTTGCGGTATTACTCTCGTTGTCATTCGGAAATTCACCGTAACTCATGAAATTCCCGACCCCCGCGCCATATCCGGCCCATTCAAGGTAGAACGGGGCAACAGCCAGCACATCCGGTACGTAAACCTTCTCAACAAAGTCCTTTGCCTGTGCGGCAAGTCCGCTGATAAATGCTATGCTTCCTGCATTAAGCGCATTCTGGCTTTCGGGATCAACCGGTATGGACATGCCGCCGACTATATAAGTCTGCGCATGCGGATTTTTCGCCCCCAGCAGGGCCTGTATCTTTATAACATCTCTCTGCCAGTCAAGGGCCTCAAGATAGTGGGCGACTGCCATAAGGTTCGCCTCAGGAGGAAGTTTATACGCAGGGTGCCCCCAGTAACCGTTGCTGAACGGACCGAGCTGGCCCCTGTCCACAAACGCCTTTATTCTGTCTCTGATTCCCCTGAAGTAATCCTCACTCGATTTCGGCCAGTCTGAAATTTTCTGCGCAAGGGCTGATGTCTTAGCCGGACTTGCGCTTAAAGCGCTAACAATGTCCACCCAGTCGAGGGCATGAAGATGATAAAAATGAATCACATGATCCTGTACATACTGAATCCCGCTGATCAGGTTTCTGATAATTCTTGCGTTGTCAGGAATTGTTATTCCCAAAGCGTCTTCGACCGCTCTCACCGAGGCGGTTGCGTGCACCGTAGTTCAGACGCCTCATATACGCTGGGTAAAGGCCCACGCGTCTCTGGGGTCTCTGCCCTTCAGGATCAGCTCAATTCCCCTGAACATAGTACTCGAGCTCCAGGCGTCAACGACCTTGCCGTTTTCCACTTTAGCTTCAATTCTTAGATGCCCTTCGATTCTTGTGATCGGATCAATAACTAATTTCTTTGCCAATGCTCCCACCTCCTTTATTATTCTTTATCTTTTTTCCCGGATGAAACCGCCCTCCCGACTGCGTGAATTGCAAGACCCGCAGCTGTAGCAGCGGCAAGACCTGCTCCAATTTTGTCGGCCGTCTTTTCAACACCGAAACCGGGGACATTCGGCAGCCTCCCGTAGAACGGACTCATAGAGTCCCAGAAATGGGGCTCCGAGCATCCGATGCAGCCGTGTCCCGCCTGCACAGGCCAGCTTGTGCCTTCGTTGTATTTCACAGTCGGACAGTTGTGGAATGTCTCAGGGCCCTTGCAGCCCATCTCGTACAGACACCAGCCCTGACGATGGCCTTCATCCCCCCATTTCTGGACATACTGCCCGGCATCAAAATGGCCCCTTCTTTCACAGTTATCATGAATCCTCTTTCCATATGCAAAGAGCGGCCTGCCGAGTCTGTCGGTCTGGGGCAGTCTTCCAAGTGTCAGGTAATGCACGATCGTTGCGGTAAGGTTTTCCACATTCAGAGGACATCCCGGCAGATTAACTACCGTTGCGCCCGGCACTGCTTCCTGCACTCCTACCGCGCCGGTCGGGTTCGGGGCTGCCGCCGGGATCCCGCCATGAGTCGCACAGGTGCCGACAGCCAGTGTGGCCGCGGCATTACCGCATACTTCACGGACAATGTCAATTGCTGACTTTCCTCCGATACAGCAATACACCCCGTTGTCCTTCAAAGGGATAGACCCCTCAACAACAGCAAAGTATTTGCCTTTTTGATTTTTCACTACATCCTCAAGTGACTTTTCAGCTGCAAACCCTGACGGGGCCATGATAGTTTCGTGATATTCTACTGAAAAAATATCAAGAATAATCTGGCTGACCGTGGGTTTGGTCGCCCTGAGAAGGGCCTCGGTGTCACCGGCACAGTCCTGGTATTCCAGCCATACCAGATACGGCTTCTGTGATGCAACGGCTTCAGCGATCCTGGGGATAAACGAAGACGGCAGGGCCAGTAATGCAGCCATACCCGTGCACCATTTTATGAAGTCCCTTCGGGAAACACCTTTTTTCTCGAGTGACTCCAGGAGTTCCGGTGCTATATGCATCGGATCGTCAGATTTGGAATTCATAAACTTACCTCCCCCTTTCTCCTGAACGTTTATAAATTAAAAAGATAAATCAGATATTCTCACTTGAAAAGTATCACAATTTTAAGCACTTGTCAATAAATATAAGAAATGAAATATAAAAAATAAAAATTATGGAAGGGTTTTTATCATATAAATAATTCTCCTTAATTTTGATTTTTGGTCTTTAATTTTTACATTTCCATGTCCGGATGATGCCAATAGTAATAGTACGCCCTCCAGCACTACCTGCCTTTATTCAGCATTTCGCGGGCATGCTTCAGCGATGCTGCGGAGGTTTTTCCGCTTAACATCCGGGAAACTTCGCGGGTCCTTTCTTCTTTCTCAATCCTGCGGACCTCAACGGTCGTCCGTTTATTGTTCACCTTCTTCTCGATTTTGAGGTGAGTGCCGGCATATGACGCTATCTGGGGAAGATGGGTTATGCTGATAATCTGATGCCGGGAAGCAAGGTCATGCAGCTTCCGCCCTACTGCTTCAGCAGCGATACCGCCGATGCCGGCATCGATCTCATCAAATATCAGCACCGCCAGATTGTCACCTTTTGCAAGGATGCTCTTCAGGGCGAGCATTATTCTTGAAAGCTCCCCTCCTGAAGCGATTCTGGAAACAGGCTTGAGCCCTTCTCCAATATTGGGAGAAATCAAAAACTCAATATTATCAATGCCGGTCACTGTTGATTTCAATCCGTCTTCAGTATCATCTCCCTCTGCCCGGTCCAACTGGATAGCAAACTTTGTCCCTGTCATGGACAGGCCGGCCAGTTCAGCTTCTACCCCTGCTTCGATTTTAGCTGATACCGCCCTTCTTTTGTCCGACAGACTGTGCGCTGCCCTGCTCAATTGTTTCTTTATATCCTTACTCTCTGCAAGAAACGATTCAAGCACCTCCTCAGAGTGTTCCAGTTCCTCCAGCTCGATCATCGCCCTATCCCTGTACGCGATGATCTCATTTACATCGCTGCCGTATTTCCTTGCCAGGCCCTTAATAAGTTCAAGTCTCTCCTGGACACCTGCAAGCCTTTCCGGGCTGAAATCAATCTCGTCTTTATAGTCTCTCAGGAAATATGCCGTCTCCTCAAGTAACGGCAGGGCCTCTTCAAGGGTCTTCAGAGACTCTGCTGCGCGGGCATCAATGCCGGAGATCTCCCTGAAATTCTCAAGAATAACAGCCAGACGTGAGATACAGGAGGCATCAGAAGAATAAAGCGACTCATAGGTGTCATTTGCAAGCTCGGCAAGACGACCGGCGTTTGCCAGAATTTTTTCATCTTCAACAAGCTGCTCCTCTTCTCCGGGGAATAGTTCCGCTGCTTTGATTTCATTTATCTGAAATTTAAGGATATCAATCCTCCGGGCACGCTCCTTCTCTTTCTGCGCAAGGTCGCTGATCTTTTGCCTTATCGAGAGCTGAGACTCATGGAGCTTTGACACTTCCTCCCGCTCAGACACCAGGCCTCCATAGGCATCAAGCAGGACAAGCTGTTTGTCAGGTGACAGCAGTGACTGGTGTTCATATTGACCATGAACATCGATTATATCTCTGCTGATGTCAGAGAGGGTCTGCACATTCACCATGTAGCCGTTCACATAGGCCCTGGTCCTGCCCTGAAGTGTAATGAGCCGCTTTAGTATGAGACCGTTATCGATAACGATCCCGTTGTCCTGAAGGAATTGGAGCGTTGAAGGGTTCATTGCTTCAGGCAGGACATCAAAGAAGGCCTCCACAACCGCCTCTTTTGCCCCGCTTCTCACAAACTCTCCTGAGGCGCGTTCGCCGAGGGCAAGACTGAGTGCGTTAATCAGGATGGACTTCCCTGCCCCGGTTTCTCCTGTTATCGCGTTAAAACCGTCTTCAAATTCTACTGTTACATCATCAATAATCGAGAAATTTCTGATGTGGAGTTCACGAAGCATCGCAGTTGAGGCATATATTAGCAGATTTATCCTGAAAACGGCTATCAGCCACTACAGGAAATTCATATGTTTCTGTTATGTCCGTGGCCAAATGCCTTTGATACAGTCCAGGGAATTATGTACGAAATGCCTTCCCTACCCGCTCCCGTATGCATGGAGACCTGAAAGCACGAGATTAACTCCAAGGTATGTAAAAATCACGGCGATGAATCCGACCACAGAGAGTATCGCCACCCTCTTGCCTCTCCAGCCGGCTACAAAACGGGCATGCAGATACAGCGCATACACAAACCATGTTATGAGCGACCATGTCTCCTTGGGGTCCCATGTCCAGTACTTTCCCCATGCGCTGTTTGCCCAGATGGCCCCCATTAACAGGCCGCCGATCGTAAACAGCGGAAACCCCACAGCGATGCTCTTGTATGCAATCTCATCCAGCATGGCCGGTGTAAGATTAAGACCTTCAAGCACCTTCTTGAGCCTGATGCCGAGGTGCCAGAGCAGAAATATAAAGGCCACTGAAACGATACTGCTGACAGCAACAACACCCCCTGATGAACTCCTTATCGTAGACTTGAGAAAGTGGTTCTGAAAAAGCTCGGCCCTCTCAGCGGACGACAGACTCAGGAAGTCGATCCCCATTCCGACAAGCACAAGAATAAAGATGCCGGTGATGATGCTCCAGAAAATATATGTCTTCTCTGTTTTTGATTCCGTCACCATCACAATGTATGCAGTGGCGGCCCCGAAAGATACGCCGAACGCGGCATACCCTATGAAACTGAGAAACACATGAAAAAGGAGCCAGTTTGACTGGAGCGCCGGGATCAGCGGCTGGATCTCCTTTGTAGCGCCTGAAATGTCAATAAAAAGCAGCGCAAGGGCCGCAAGGGGTGTAACAAACGCCCCGAGCGAACGGTTTTTGTATTTGAATTCAAAAATGAGATGAATCAGCATGAGAGACCAGACAAAAAATATGAGCGATTCATAGAGGTTCCTGAGCGGCGCGCCCCGTAATGTTGCCTCCACAAATCCGGAGGTCGGGTTTGACGCCATCCAGAAGTAGTATGAATGAACCCATCTCATCGCAAGGGCAGCGGTCTGACAGACAAAGCCGAAAATTGTTATGGAAGTAGCCACAATGCCTGTCGTCCTGTTCCTGACAACAAGATAAATAACATACGTAATCATGGCGGCTATATATGCGCCCGCTGATATATCAAACAAGACGGAACTGGTCATTTCTTACTCCTTGCTATAAATTCCCGGCATCACTTTTTTGAAGGCTGTCCGCCTTCTATTGATTCAGATGCACGAGATATGATTTTATCAATTTCCTTTTCGAAATTAATCCTGTTTCTGTTGGTCGAGCCGCCTATGGCAACCCGGACCGACTTCTTATTACCCGTAATATTTATCCAGATTTTCTTATGGCTGATAAAAAAACATATGTATAAACCGACTCCCATGAGCGTGGAGGCGAGGTAGATAAGCCAGACCCCGGGGTCTTTTGTGACCTGAAGCCCTGTATATTCAACTCCCCAGTAATCCGCGAATTTAACGGAATGCCCGCCCGGCAGGAAACCGGTATCCGGATACCGTTTTAAAATCCACCCGGTATACGTATCCCTGCCCGGCTCTGCAAACTCGATGGCAACCGCCGGGTTAACCATATTTTTTGAATAGGTGTTAAGCTTGCCCGTATCTCTGTCCCGTGTCAGGGCAGTGGAAAAGTCATTGATCATACCGGTAATCCCGGTCCCGGGTATTTCAAAGGAATCCCCGAGCCTCAACCAGACCCTTTTCTCCGGACCTCCGGCCGGGGCGATATCCAGGACAAAATATCCCACAGTATCAGGCATCATCCCGTAACTCGACTGGAAAAAAGTGATCCCCTTGTATTTCAGGGGGTCGTTCACCTCGATCGTCTTCTTCAGCACTTCCTTCCCGTTTTCAAAGATAGACAGCTCGCTCTGGAATTCCCGCGGGGTATCACTGTCAACATAATACTGCGTATCGTACCAGTTGCACTTGACCACAAAACCGAGTTCAATCGGTTCAGTGGGAGATATATAGGCCACACTTGAGGAGCGTCCTTCAGGTAAATTCAGATACCCCTTGAACCCGTATCTGACGCCGATTATTGCCCCGGCAAATATCAGGAGGATGCTTAAATGCACCACATACACCGCAAGGCGCGCGTACCTGCCCTTTTGCGTATAGAGCCGCACAGTGTTCTCCTCCGATGACTCATTGACCCTGTAACGGGACGCCTTGAGGCTCTTGAGGAATTGTTCCTTTGCCGTGTCAAGTCCGGTCCTGAAAGTCAGATCCTTCCTTATGGGCATTGATTTTATCGCACTGTCCGACAACGGCTTCTGTGGTTTTTTAATGACACGCCAGGTCTTGGGAAATCTGTCAATCGAACAGACAATGAGATTGACACTGAAGACAGCCAGAAACGTGGTAAACCACCAGGACCCGTACATATCCATAAAACCGAGTTTCGCAAATATGTTGTACACTGTAGGCGCTGCGGAATCGCCAAAAAACTTGGCAAGAAGGGTTATGTTTTTCGCGGGCTCGGCCTTCTGCTCAACTATAGTCCCGATAATGGATGATCCTGCGAGTACGATCAGTACGACAATCGCAAGCCGGACTGAAGCAAAAAACTTCCAGATCGATTCAAATATGTCTTTCTTTTCTTTATCTTCCAAAAAAACCTCCGATTTTAACTATAGCGTTTCATGATTCTTGAAGTCAATGTCAGGCAGGTCATTTCCCTAAGAGCTATAAAAACCTGCGAGTTCAGGCCGGGGTTTTGAGAATTTGCGATTGATGTTAAAATAAACCCGGAACAAGTATAAAATTATTTCTGTCCAGCATATTATTATAGAAAATTATGCATAAAAGATAAAAAGGAGGAATGAATGGGCCTTAAAAAATTATTTGTACTTGCGTGCATACTATTATTCGGCGTCCCGGCTTATGCAGCGCAGGAAAAAATGATCGAGGGATCGTATGAAAAGCTGCCCGGACATGAGTTTGTTTATGATGGGAAACAGGTGGAGATCATCGAGTTTCTCAGTTTTTACTGCGGCCACTGTTATCGGTTTGAAACATCCATTCCCATTATCAGGGGGACATTCCCCAGGAAAACAAAATGGAAAACAATCCCCATTTACTGGGGCAATGGATCTCCAAAACCAGGAGAAGCATATTTTATAGCAGAGGAAAAAGGCAGGGGTGAAGAGATGAAAAAGGCGCTCTTTGATGCCGTGTTTTCCGGGAAAAGAGATATAGGCAACATTGAAGTGCTGGAAGAAATCGGGATGAAATTGGGACTCGGGTTTGACTTCAGCCGTAAATTGCGGTCAGGATACAAGGCAAAAAATACAGGGGAGGCAATCCTGATGTCAAAGGCATACGGGATTGAAGAGACACCAACATTGATCATTGCGGGCAACCTTAAAGTAACGCCGCATGGATCCGGCAGCAGCATGGATGACCTGAGAAACAATGCAATTACAATTATTAAAAGTATCCTGAAGGAGTAGAAAAAGTGATGAATAAACCGGTCGTTTCATGAGAGTCCTCGCCCTTGAAACTGCAACCCTCGCCGGAAGCATCGCCATTGTTGATGATGCTGAAGGAGTGATCGGAGAGGCCGGGGTCAACGTCAGAGTCGCATATGCAGAGAGACTGATGCCGGCAATTGAATGGCTCATGAACGCTTCCGGTATCACTATCAATGAAATAGATGCATTTGCCGTGTCTGTCGGACCGGGTTCATTTACAGGCCTCAGGATCGGCCTCAGCACGGCCAAAGGATTTGCCTTTGCAACCGGCAGGCCTCTGGTGCCGGTCCCTACCCTTGACGCCATGGCACGGAGAATCCCGTTCTGCCGGCATATTATATGCCCCATGCTTGATGCAAGAAAGAAGGAGGTATATGCCGGGCTTTACAAATGGGAGGATAACGGCTGCAGAGAGATAATGCCTGTGACCGCTATCAGGCCGGAAGACCTGTTGAAAAATATTTCCGGCCCCGTTGTCTTTCTTGGCGAAGGGTCAAAAATCTACAGAGACCTGATATCTGACGCGCTGACGACAAAGGCCTGCTTTGCACCGGAGTCACACATGTCACCTTCCGCATCAATTGTTGCGGAGATCGCAATTCAAAAGATAAAGCAGGGCATTACCACAGACCCTGTCAGCCTTGCCCCGCTTTACGTAAGAAAATCCGAAGCGGAGATCAATTGGAAGGGATAAAAATCAGAAAGATGTCCTATGCCGATATTGCGGAAGTGCATGGCATATCCCGTCAATGTTTTACTACACCCTGGGAGTTGAATTCCTTTAAATACGAACTCGGCAACAGGGATGCAATTCTGTACGTGGCCGCTCTTGACCATGAAATAGCGGGCTACATCTGCCTCAGGACACTCCTTGATATTACCCATGTTCTTGATATCGCAGTCAGACCCGGTCTGAGACGGACCGGCATCGGCATGATGCTCCTGCGGGCCGGACTTCAGGAGCTGAAAAAGACAAGACAGGACTCGTCGCTCGTGACCCTTGAAGTCCGGGAATCAAACATTTCCGCGATAAGACTGTACGAGAAGACCGGATTCAGGGAAATCGGCAGACGCAAGGGCTACTACAAGAAGCCCCCTGAAGATGCCGTCATAATGGAACTGGATATGAAC
>JAJRVB010000222.1 GCA_024277515.1 Nitrospirota bacterium
GATATGATATGAATCATATGAAAACCCTCAGGTTAATATTAATCTACAGATAAGAGCATAAACCAATAACATAGGGGCGCTGGTCATTGGCAAACGAGTTTACCCGCCACACGAGAGCCCATAACAAACGTTAGCCATGTCCCCTCAAGTGATCAGCGTCCTTATGTTTCCATTCCTGGATCCGCTGTTTCTCTCGTTACTTCCCATTCTGGAAAAACAAGCCCCGCAGGCTGACACTGCTGGAAGTTGACAAATTGACTGTATTTTGCTATATTCAGTCAATAGCATGGTTAAATTAAGATAAATTATGTCTATTTATATCCCCCAGCGTCAGCTTGATAATCTGTCAAGACTGATTTCTCCCAATAAAACAATAGTAATTTATGGCCCGAGGCAGTGCGGCAAGACCACCCTGCTCAATAAATTCCTCGAAAGGGTAAGTGAAAAATATCTGTTCGTGAATGGAGAAGACATAACAGTCCAAAACTACCTCAGCAGCCAGTCCGTCACAAAACTCAGGGATTTTATAGGAAAGAGCAGACTGCTTGTAATAGATGAGGCCCAGATGATACACAATATCGGCCTGAATCTGAAGTTAATAGTAGACCACATAGAAGACATAAAGGTGATCGCAACAGGCTCTTCATCGTTTGACCTCGCAAGGGATATCGGGGAGCCTCTTACCGGAAGAAAGTTTGTTTTGAGGCTTTTCCCTCTGGCCCAGATGGAGATATCAGGGATCGAAGAGAGGTTTGAGACAGAAGCGAACCTGGAGACAAGATTGATTTACGGCTCCTATCCAGAGATAGTAGTAACAATTGACAATAAACAGAGAGAACTTTATCTGAAAGAGATTGTGAGTTCTTACCTGTATAAGGATATTCTTGCACTCGAAGGGATCAGGCACTCCAGTAAACTTGTCGGACTCCTCAGGCTCCTTGCCTTTCAGATCGGGAAAGAGGTTTCTTATAATGAACTCGGTACACAACTGGGAATGAGCAAAAATACTGTTGAGAAATATCTGGACCTGCTCGAGAAGGTATTTGTGGTTTACAAATTGTCAGGCTTTAGCAGGAATCTGCGGAAAGAGGTGCGCAAGAATCATCGTTACTTTTTTTATGATAACGGTATCCGCAATACGATTATCGGGAATCTGAATCCTCTGGATATGCGTGATGATGTAGGTTTATTGTGGGAAAACTACATTATAATGGAAAGGGTCAAAAAGCAGGAGTACTCGCAGATTCTTGCCAATAACTATTTCTGGAGAACCTATGACCGGAAAGAGATAGATTTGGTAGAAGAGAGGGAAGGCATGCTTTATGGCTATGAGATAAAATGGAAAAGGGCCAGGGTCAGACCGCCAAAAGACTGGCTTGCAACGTACAAAAATGCAAGGCATGAGATAATTACGAGAGAGAATTATCTCGATTTCATTAAATAAATATGCCGTTTCATTCCCCAATAATCTTGACCAGGACCCTCTTCCTTCTTCTTCCGTCAAACTCACCGTAGAAAATCTGCTCCCACGTACCAAAGTCGAGGCTGCCGTCTGTTACTGCCACAACAACCTCACGTCCCATTACCTGCCTTTTTAAGTGAGCGTCTCCATTGTCCTCACCCGTGCGGTTGTGCCGGTATTGTGAAACCGGGGCATGAGGCGCGAGTCTTTCAAGCCATTGTTCATAGTCATGGTGCAGGCCCGACTCATCATCATTGATGAAAACAGATGCGGTTATGTGCATCGCATTGCAAAGCAGAAGACCATTTTTAATTCCGCTTTCTCTCAGGCATTCTTCCACCTGAGGGGTGATGTTCACAAATTCACGGCGTGTCCTGATATGGAACCAGAGTTCTTTGCGATATGTCTTCATAATTCCTCCAGACAGAAAATTTGATTTACCAATACCCCCTCTGTGTCTCCCCTCGGAAGCGAGTCGATACAACTTATAAAGGGGAGAAAAACAGATTGTCTGATAAGGCTACTGCCTGATTAATTTTTCAATCATCTCTGCCGCCTCTTCAGGAGATACTTTCTGCGTATCTATAATCAGCTCCGGATTCTCCGGTTCTTCATAGGGTACGTTTACTCCGGGCACCGGCGCTCCTGATTTCCCCTTATCGTATATCCGGGCCGGCGCCCCGTGCGTTTCAGCCCTTGTTTTTTCCCGTTTCTTACAGAGCTCCAGAGGGCATTTCAGATATACCTCCATGAACTCAGGGATTACCTTCCTCGCAAGACGCCGCCAGAATCTTCTGTTCCCTGTGGCATCTATGATCACATTATGTCCGAGTTCATAAACTGTCTTTGCCGTGTATACGAGGGCTTTGTATAGATAATCCCGCTCCCTTCCCGAATATTTGGGATCAGGTGTTATTATTTTACGCAGTTCATCGGACCGGAGAATCACGACATCGGGCATTTTCTCTTTTATCGTGGATGCCACCGTACTCTTGCCGCTGCCGGGCAGCCCTGTAATCCAGATAGTAATTGCCATGAATTATTATACAGATGCGGGATGGCGGATGCACGAAAATTTCTCTTCATAAAAAAATGGTCTTCTGTTAAAATGTGCTATGCAATCGAACAACAGCAATATCAGCAAAAGACTTCCCCTGATCCAGGAGGCGAACCTCAACGGCAAAGTGGTCCTCATACGCTTTGATCACAATGTTGTCAAGAATGGGGTGATCAAGGACCCCTTCAGGATCGACAAGACGCTCGGCACACTTTATTACATTGTAGACCGCGGAGGGAGACCCATCCTGATGACCCATGTGGGGAGGCCGAAAGATCCGGAAACAGGGAAGATAACATGCAGTCCTAATGAGTCTGTTGAGCCGATAGTTGAGTATCTCGAACGCAAGCTGTATATCAAATTTTTTACTCCTGAATGTGATATGGACCCTGAACTCGGGATATCGAGCATCGGCAACTCAATATACCGGGCAGTCGGAGATCTGAAAGACAGGAAGATCGGGGGGATATACCTTCCCAATACGCGTTGGTTCCGTGGAGAAGAAGGGGAAGGTTTTTTCAGGGACAACTTTGCCGTGACCCTGTCGGACATCGCGGATGTATATGTGAATGATGCCTTCGGCTCATGGCAGCCGCATGTTTCAACGTATGATATCACAAAATTCATTCCATCCTATGCGGGTTTTCTCATGCAGCAGGAAATTTCGAGTCTGAATAATGTCATCAACCCTGAAAGGCCGTTTCTTGCTGTCATAGCCGGTTCCAAGTTTGACACAAAGATTGGTCCGCTGTATGCAATATATGAAAAGACCGACAATCTGATTCTTGGCGGAGTCTTGTATAATGCGTATTTATGCGCCAGGTACGGCATTTCGATCAAAGGCATCCGGGAGAAAGACATTCAGGCTGCAAGGCAGCTGGTCAGTATGGACAAGGATAAACAGAAGATACTGGAGTTGCCCTATGTTGTTGAATCCGATCTGGCGGGCAGAAAGGTTGAGGGCCAATACAGGACCATAGCGGTCAGTGATTTCAGGGAAGGCTCTGAATACGGATACATACTGGACATTGCCCCTGAATCATTCGCATCTGAAAAGGTCTCGGATGCCATCATTAATGCAAACACCATCTTTGTGAATGCGGTAATGGGGTTCACCCCGCATTTCCCTGACGGTTCAAAGGCACTGGATGAGGCCCTCGACAGAAACAAATCCGCATTTCAGATGTACGGGGGCGGAGACACGCTGCAGGAATTTAAAAACATGTGTCCGGGCCTCTATCTTTCGGTGCTTGACAATGCCCGTTACTATTTTTTTACCGGCGGAGGTACGGTGCTGAAGGCGATCGAGCAGAACAGCCCTTACGGTATTAAGCCCGTACAGGCACTGATGGAAAACAAGGAGAGGGCAGGGAAAAGCATACTGTGAACAGGAGATATACATTTCCTGTGATCATGCTTCTTCTTTCC
>JAJRVB010000223.1 GCA_024277515.1 Nitrospirota bacterium
ACACTCACCCGCCTTGTCGCAATACGGACAGTCAAGCGGATGGTTTATGAGCAGAAACTCGAGTATGCCGCGCCGCACATCTGATATAACGTCTGATTCGGTCTTTACCACCATACCGTCTATCGCCATCAATGTGCATGCGTTCTGCAGCTTCGGCATCCTCTCCACCTCCACGACACAGAGTCTGCAACCGCCGTACGGTTTAAGCACGTCATGATGGCACAATGTAGGGATCTTGATGCCGGCCTGCTTTGCCGCCTCCAGAACGGACATTGGTCTGTCCAGTGTAATTTCCCTGTCGTTTATGGTGAGTGTTATCATAACTGTAAAGGATTCAAGGTTTAGATGGTTCAAGGGGTCAAGTAAAAAATTTCTTAACTTGAATCCTTGGCCCCTGGACCCCTTGGACCCTGAATATGTCCTCTTTCTATCTCATTGTTTTGCAAATAAGTTTCAGCATTTAATATTTACACTTCTTGGTATTTATATGCTCTTCAAATTCATTTCTGAAATGCTTTATCATCGCAAGCACCACGCCTGCCGCGCCGTCTCCCAGGGGACAGAAAGTCCGTCCGTACATGACCCCTGCAACATCCGAAAGGAGTTCTATATCTCCTTTCCGTCCTTTCCCGTGTTCAATGCGCTCAAGTATCTTTCTGAGCCAGTCTGTTCCCTCCCTGCATGGAACACATTTACCGCACGACTCGTGTTCAAAAAACCGTAAGGCCCGGTATGTCACCTTTACCATACAGACCGATTCGTCCATAACGATCACCGCGCCGGAGCCCAGCATGCTTCCCGCCTTGGGCATAGCCACAAAATCCATGGCGCAGTCTATACTGTCAGCCGGCAGCACAGGGGTGGAAATACCTCCCGGGATAACGGCCTTCAGTTTTGCGTTGTCTTTAATCCCCCCGCAATGTTCGTATATGATATCTTTGAGGCTGATGCCCATCGGAAGTTCATAGACGCCCGGGTTTTCGACATGCCCGCTGACACAGAAGAGTTTCGGTCCAGGGCACTCTTCAGACCCTATCTTTGCGTACGCTTCACCCCCGATCTCGATGAGCAGGGGCAGGTTCGAAAGCGTTTCGACATTATTGACAATGGTCGGCATGTCCCATGCGCCCACATTGACAGGGAAAGGAGGTTTGGTCCTGGGCTGCCCCTTCTTCCCTTCTATAGATTCAATCAGCGCGGTCTCTTCACCGCATATGTACGCCCCAGCGCCCTGGTGGACGGAAAGGTGAAATTTTATCCCCTTGCCGAGGATATTGTCCCCGAGAAAATTGTCTTTGTAAGCCTGCGCAATGGCAGCATCCAGGATGTCCCTTGCCGCGGGATACTCACCCCTGAGATAAATATATCCAAACTCGGCGCCGAGCACATATCCCGATATGACCATCCCCTCAATCAGCAGGTGCGGGTTCTTCTCGAGAATGGGCCTGTCCTTGAAAGTGCCGGGCTCGCCCTCGTCCGCGTTGCAGATAAGGTATTTGGGAAACTTCGGGTCGGCCTTGGCAAATTTCCACTTCATCGCGGTCGGGAAACCCGCGCCGCCCCTTCCCCTGAGACCCGATTTATTTATCTCTTCCATGACATCATCCTGCCCCATGCCGACGGCCCTGGACAGGTTTTTATAACCACCGGCCTTTATATATTCTTTGATATCCGAAGAGTTAGGATTATCAATATTTCTTAATAAAAACTTTTCCATTATTTCACACTGACCACTGAATCTCGGTTCGAGTCGATTCCGAGCTGACCACTGAATCCTGAAGTACTCATTTATATTGCTCCAGAATCCCGACTATATTTTCTTCCGTAAGGTCTTCATAAAAATCAGTATCCACGAGCATTGCGGGTGCGGTCCCGCATGCGCCGATACATTCCATCTCAACCAGGGAAAACCTTCCGTCTTCGCTCGTGCCGTTTTTCTGAATACCATATTTCGTGTTCAGAAAATCAATAAGCCTTTCAGCGCCCAGGATCATACAGGAAACATTCGTGCAGAGCTGGATAAGATGCCGCCCCACTTCCTTATGCCTGAACATGGAATAAAACGAGGCCGTCCCCCTGACAAATGCCTCGGGCAGGTTCAGTGTCTCTGAAACACAGGACATGGCCTCATTGCTGAGCCAGCCGAACTCCCTCTGGGCGATATAAAGCGCGGGCAGAAGCGCGCTCTTCCGGTCCGGGTACTTTACCCTGATCTCGTCTATCTCTTTTATGACAGCTTCGTTAAACATGGTTTAATGAAAAAACTTCTCACTTTTTACTTTTAACTTCTTACTTGTAGTTATCTGTCACACTCTCCAAGCACTATATCGATACTCCCGATATTTGCGATTATATCTGCAATCAATTCGCCCTCGCACAGCCTCGGCAGGGCGGAAATATGAACAAAGGACGGTGATCTGATCCTCATCCTGTATGGCTTGCCGGTCCCGTCACTCACAAAATAAAAGCCGAGTTCCCCTTTGGGCACTTCGGTCGGAACATACAGTTCTCCCTCGGGAGCGGTCTGCGGTCCTTTTGTGATAAGTACAAAATGATGGATTAAATGCTCCATGTCATTCAGGACTTTATCTTTTGCAGGCAGGGTAAATTTCGGAGCATCCGCCATGATAGGCCCTTCCGGTATCTGGTCAATGCACTGCCTGATGATCGAATTGGATTGATGAAACTCATCCATCCTTACCCGGTAACGGTCATACACATCACCGTTTTTGCATGTACAGACCTCCCATTTGACCTTGTCATAGACGCCGTATGATGTGACCTTTCTCACGTCATACGGGACACCCGACCCCCTGAGAGTGGGTCCGCTCAAACCCCAGTTTATGGCCTCTTCGGCAGATATTACACCAATACCCTTTGTCCTTCGCAGCCATATCCGGTTCTTGTTTATGAGCGTCTCATACTGCTCCACCCTGGAAGGGAATTCATCCGTAAATGCGTAGAGGTCCTTCAGCCATTGAGGATCAACATCATTCTTTAACCCGCCTATCCTCGGGTAACTCACCGTCAGCCTCGCACCGCAGAGCCTTTCAAACAGGTCAAGGATCGCTTCCCTCTCCCTGAAACAGTAGAGGAATACGGTCATGGCGCCGACATCAAGGGCATGCGTTGCGAGCCAGAGGAGGTGATTTGCTATCCTGGACATCTCTCCAACAATCGTCCGGATGTACTCGGTCCTTTCAGGCACCTCAATACCGAAGAGCTTTTCGACTGCTATGCAGTAACCGAGGTTGTTGGACATTGAAGCGATATAATCAAGACGGTCGGTGAGCGGCAGGATCTGCATATAGTTCCTGTTTTCCGCAAGCTTTTCCACTCCCCTGTGGAGGTAACCGACATAAGGTGTGCACTTGACGATCGTTTCACCGTCAAGGTCAAGCACGAGTCTCAGCACGCCGTGTGTGGCAGGATGCTGCGGCCCCATATTCAGAGTAAGATCTTTCGTTGCAATGCGGGAGCTGCTCTCCTGTCCTGCCTCTGCGCTGCCTTTACCTTCGTCCATTATCTAAAACCGTTAAACTATGTTAAAGGTTCTCAAGCTTGAATATTCCACTCGCTGTCGTGAGTATGCAGCTCCTTGAGTTCTTCATATCCTTTATATTCAGAACCCACAGGTCCGGTCAGGGGATAATCTTTTCTCAGGGGATATCCCTCCCAGTCTTCCGGCATAAGAATGCGCCTTAAATCCGGGTGTCCGTTAAACACGATGCCGTACATGTCGCATGCTTCTCTTTCATGCCAGTTTGCCCCGCTCCAGACCGGGACAACACTGTCAATGGCCGGATCATTTTCAGAGACCCCGGCCTTAAGAATAATACGATGTCCGTGCCTGATTGAATAGAGGTTGTATACGACCTCAAAACGCTGTCTCCTCTCAGGGTAATCAGCTCCGCATAAATCCGCCAGGAAGTCCATATAAATTTCGGGGTCATCATGGAGGTAACGGCACATTTCAGTGATCCTGTCCGGCTTCACACTGACAAAGACCTGGTCCCTGAATTGTGTCACCTGAATGATTTCATCAAGAAACTTCTCTTTCAGCCTCTCGGCTATCTCCATGGGCTCCATCTGCAATGCTCCTTCTCGATCTTCTCCTGAAGTTTCATAATGCCCTGAAACAGCGCCTCGGGCCTCGGAGGACATCCCGGCACGTATACATCAACCGGAAGAAACGTGTCACACCCCTGGACCGTTGCATAAGTATTAAATATGCCGCCGGAGCAGGCGCAGCTGCCCATGGCAATGACATACCGGGGTTCCGGCATCTGGTCATAGACCCTGCGGACTACAGGCGCCATTTTCTTTGTCACCGTGCCGGCGATGATAATAACATCCGCCTGCCTTGGTGATGCGCGGAACACTACTCCGAAGCGGTCAAAGTCGTAGTGGCTTGACCCGCAAGCCATCATCTCTATGGCGCATCAGGCAAGGCCGAATGTCATCGGCCAGATAGATGATTTTCTGCTCCAGTTAACGAGCTTGTCCACAGCGGTGACAATCGTGTTTCCGCCAGGCAGGACCTTCGTCCCCTCAGCGACCTCAACGAGTCCCGTGTCCTGTGCAGCATGCTCTGTACCTTGATCCGTTTTCATTCCCAGTTAAACGCACCTTTCTTCCAGACATATATATATCCGATCAGCAGGATGAAAATAAACAGCATCATCTCAACAAAACCGAATATACCGAGTTTGTCATAGGCTACCGCCCATGGATATAAAAAAACCGCCTCTACATCAAACACAACAAAAAGCATCGCCACAATATAAAACTTGACCGAGAACCTGTATCGGGGCTCCCCTACCGGAGGGTTTCCTGATTCGTAAGGCATCAGCTTCCGGGCATAAGGCCTCCTTGGCCTGACCAGGAGCCCGGCCGCTATCGCGCCCAGGCCTATCAGCGCGGCAAATATAATAATGACGGCAACTGACAAGTAGTCTGATGGGATATAGGTTCCAGGCATAGTCGTTGTTTTATACACAAAAACAACATGCACTGTCAATGAATATTAGTCTTGCTTATTCCATGTTTTAACTTATTTATCGTGCAACATAATATAGATATGAGAGCCGGTCCCGAAAAACAAGTGCCGGGGAAAAATAATCATCCCTAACACGGATCCTGCCGGGACAAGGCAAATGCAATTCCGGCGGATATAAATTATAAATATCTGCTTATTTAAACCTTGCAAAAAAAACCTCAACATTTATAATACTGGGTAATGAAAAGTTTCTTGCGAAATCCGGAGAAATCCATAGCTGCAAAACTGATTATCGCCACAGGCCTGCTTATAGTCATAGTGAGTTTTATTTTCTGGTATGCCACACTGAAAAAGCAGGAAAAAGACATCATGTCAATTGCCCTGAAGTACGGCAACTCGTTCGTGACCTTCGCTAAAGACAGCACATATCACAGCATGCTCATAAACAATCCGGGGCAGATACAGCGTGTGCTCGAAACTCTCGGCACACCCGAAGGCGTACAGGGGGTAAGAATTTATAACCACAAGGGAGAGATCCTCTACTGCTCGCATAAAAAAAGTATCGGAACAATCATTGATAAGTCATCAGTGGCATGCGCGGGATGTCACACAGAGCCTGAAAAATCCCCGGCCCTGTTACCGACACCAAAGACATGGTCTGTTTACAAGTCGGAAACGGGTTCTACCGCGCTCAAGATTGTAAGCCGGATCCCAAACACCCCGGACTGCTATACCGCGAGCTGTCATGCCCATCCCAAAGAGCAGGAGATCCTCGGATTTGTTGAGGCCGATCTTTCACTCTCCCTTCTCGATGAAGCGCTGTTCAAACAGGGACTCGCCCTTACCGCATACGTCATAGTATTTGTTTTTGCCGTATCTTTGTTTCTGGGTATCATCAACTACAAAATAGTGACTAAGCCGGTGCAGGCCCTCGCAAAAGGGATGGAACGTGTGGCCGGGGGGGACCTCGATTATTCCGTGAATATACAGTCGATCGATGAAATCGGTGTCCTGGCCAATACCTTCAATGAGATGATCAAGGACCTGAAGGCGGCAAAGGAGCAGCGTGAAAAATGGACCCAGACACTTGAGGACGAGGTTGCAAAGAAAACCGAAGAAATAAAGAGGACCCAGCAGGGCCTTGTCCAGACCGAAAAACTGGCGTCGCTCGGCCGGATGGCCGCAGGCGTTGCGCATGAAATCAACAATCCCCTGACCGGCGTGGTAACGTTCGCCCACCTGATGAAGAAGCGGTTCCCGCCGGACAGCGAAGACGCGGAAGACATAGACGTGATCATCGAACAGGCCGAGCGATGTGCGAAAATCATAAAGAACCTCCTGACATTTGCCCGTGCCACGCCTTCTGAAAGGGGACAGATAGTCATAAACAATGTTATACGAAAAACCATGTCTCTCATAAAAAACCAGGAGAAGTTTCACAATATTAAATTCGACCTCAACCTGGATGATGCCGTTTTTGTTGCAAATGGAGACGGCACGCAGTTTCAGCAGATATGCCTGAATATGTTTCTGAATGCCGCTGACGCGATGAAGCTAAAGGGGCGCATATCTGTTACGACCCGGCGGGTGGAAGAGGACGGCAAGCCTTTTGTTGAGGTGATCTTTTCCGATACCGGCTGCGGGATAAAGGAAGAGGACCTGCCAAAGCTCTTTGAACCGTTTTTCACTACAAAGCCGGTTGACAAGGGGACGGGGCTCGGCCTCTCCATCACCCATGGCATTGTCAAGCATCTGGGTGGAAGCATCAGGGTCGAAAGCGCCCTTGGAAAAGGGACGAGCTTTTTTGTTAGACTACCACTTACGGAGCAGAAGACATGAAAAAGGTGCTGGTCATAGATGATGAGGCGATTGTCAGAACAAGCAGCAAGAGGACACTTGCGCCGGAGGGCTTCGACGTAAGACTCGCGGAGAGCGGAAAAGCGGGCATTGAACTCCTTGAGAAGGAACCTTTTGACGTCATCCTGCTTGACCTGAAAATGCCTGATATGAGCGGCATTGAAGTACTCAAGGTCATTATGGAAAGATGGCCGGACACCAAGGTCATTATCGTAACCGGGTACAGCACCGTTGATACTGCTGTGGAGGCTCTCAGGCTCGGTGCATTCAACCATATAGAAAAACCCTTCACCCCCGACTCCCTGCTGGCTGCCGTACAGGAGGTTATTGACAAACAGGGCTGAACGCGGCAGCGTACATTCTGAGTGGTCTGACTGTCAGACACCTTTATTGCCCTGCAAGAAACGGCGGTTTCAGGAAATCGTGAGAACAGTCAGTCATTGGAGCATGTGACAAAGTGACACTTGGTGAAATTATAGATATCCTTGATGCCACTGTTATCACCGATTCGGTTGATCTGAGCATAAATATCCGGAGCGGGTGCAGTGCAGATATGATGAGTACCGTCATGTATTATCATACAGCCGATTCACTGCTTATCACAGGACTCTCCCAGCCCTCGGTCATAAGGACTGCCGAGATCGCCGGAATAAAGACCATCGTGTTTGTTCTGGACAAGATCCCTGATGAAAACATAATTGAACTTGCCAGGCAGAAAAACATCCCGCTGCTCAGGACATCGTTCTGCATGTACACTGCATCAGGACGGCTGTTTCAGGCTGGACTGCCGAGCTGTCTGGGTAAATAGCCATGGCCCTTGATATTGAAAATCCGATAGAGGGCAGTTTTCAGATAATCGGGGGCAATTTCGATAACGCGGGCGAGGCATCCAGCCAGCTAAAAAACAGACTTCTTGAGCTCAATGTAAATGATGACATTATCAGGCGCGCCACGATCGCGACATTTGAGGCAGAGATGAATGTCATTATATATGCTGCTGCCGGACGGTTGAACTTCGTGATAACTCCAACGCAGATTCAGATCAGGATTGAAGATATGGGCCCGGGCATCGAGAATATTGAGCAGGCCATGACAGAGGGCTACTCAACCGCGCCCGAATGGGTGAGGGCCATGGGATGGGGAGCAGGGATGGGCCTTCCCAACATGAAGAAAAATTCGGATGTATTTAAAATAGATTCGGTAATCGGCGAAGGCACAACAATCGAAATGACATTAAATCTAACGTAACGGTCAGGGAGTCATAACGTGAAATTCAAAGATCTGACAGAGGAACTGTCCCTTGAAATCAGGACCTGCAGAGACGGCCTGCGGAATGACATTACAGGGGCCTATGTAAGCGACCTGCTTTCAGACGTAATGGGTAACAGCAAGGCGGGCGAGATCTGGATAACCCTCCAGACACATATGAACATCGTGGCGGTTGCCGGCCTGAAAAACCTGGCAGGAATCATTATTGTAAAAAACAGAAAAGTCCCGGATGATATCCTGCAAAAGGCGGAAGCTGAAAAGGTCACGATAGCGACGACCCCGCTCTCAACATTCGAGGCGGCAGGCAGGGTTTACAAGATGTTGCAGTAAGGCAAGGCATGCTGAATGAATTCAGGGCAGACCTCCATATCCATACATGTCTCTCCCCGTGTGCAGACCTTGAAATGTCTCCGCTCGCAATCGTACATAAGGCGGCTGAAAAAGGAATTGATATCATTGCCGTCACTGACCACAACTCCGCGGAAAACATCATTGCAGCACAAAAGGCCGCTGAAGATACCGGATTGACGGTCCTTGCGGGAATGGAGATAACATCATCGGAAGAGGCACATATCCTGGCATTGTTTGACAGTGCAGCAGATATCCTGAAGATACAGGAGATGGTGTATGAAAAACTGCTTCCCGGAGAAAACGATGAAAAGAAATTCGGGGAGCAGGTCGTGGTAAACGAAAGGGATGAAGTATCAAGCTTTAACAAACGCCTGCTGATTGGAGCGACCATGTTGTCAGCGTACGAAATAATAGATGCGGTCCATTCATCAGGCGGACTCTCGGTCGCATCGCATATTGACAGGGACGCCTTCAGCATCATCTCCCAGCTCGGTTTCATCTCGGATGACCTGAAGTTCGATGCGCTCGAAATATCGCCACTCACCGGGCGTGAAGAGGCGGAACAGTTATATCAGACCTATAAGACGTTTGCATGGATCTCCTCATCCGACGCCCATTATCTGAACGATATCGGCAAACGGACCGTGCTCTTTCATATGAAGGAACCGACAATCGCTGAAATGCGTCTCGCCTTTCAAAGGAAGGACGGCAGGAAAGTGGAATGGGATGAAAGACAGTAGACAGTAGACAGGGATCAGGGGTCAGGAAAAATAAGAACAGCGCTTATATTATGGAAGATCTTTCATTGCATATTCTTGATGTTGCGGAAAATTCGATAACCGCGGGGGCGAGCAGGATCGAGATAAGGATAACGGAGGACACCGGGGCAAACCTGCTGACACTCGAGATCAGCGATAATGGAAAGGGCATGGACAAAGAACTGCTGGACAATGCCTGCGATCCTTTTTACACCACAAGGACGACACGGCGGGTCGGTCTGGGCATACCTCTGCTTGCACAGTCGGCAAGGGAAAGCAACGGGGACATTGTCGTAGAATCAACACCGGGCAAAGGCACGTCGGTAAAGGCATCTTTTCAGCATGATCATATCGATAGAAAACCCCTCGGCAATATCGGAGAGACTATGAGTATTCTGATAATGTCCAATCCTGACATCGATTTTTTCTATGAACACAAAAAAAACGGCCGCATATATGCTCTGGATACCGCAGACATCAAAAAGGAACTGGACGGGGTACCAATACAGTCACCGGAGGTAATAAGAATTATTAAAGACGATATAAGTACATGGATAATTGAAGCAAACAATATGATAGAATAATGATCAATATTCAACATAGGCATTTAAAATGGGATTTT
The DNA here is from genome assembly GCA_024277515.1 of Nitrospirota bacterium. Classification (GTDB taxonomy): domain Bacteria; phylum Nitrospirota; class Thermodesulfovibrionia; order UBA6902; family UBA6902; genus JAJRVB01. The sequence continues at coordinate 9,857 of JAJRVB010000223.1, forward strand.
TCATTTGTACATGTATGTAAGGATTACGGGTAAACAGCCGCCGCCTGATCCTGAAGGTCCTGGGTGCTATGCCTGAAAACTCGTAATTTTTTATTAATTAAGAGGGGGTGCAATGGAAAAAAAAGGGAAGATATTAATACTTGATGATGATCCTGTCGTGACCCTGAGCTGCAAGAGGATCCTCGGAGCTGAAGGTTACAGCATATCAACCGTTGACAAAGGTGACGCCGCCCTCAATAAACTGGCAAAAGAAGACTTTGACCTGTTTATTTCAGATGTAATGCTGCCTGATATCAGCGGGATGGAAGTACTCAAAGAAGCGAGAATCATCAAGCCCCGGACGGATGTTGTCATAATCACCGGATACCCCAAACTTGAAGATGCAAAAGAGGCTTCAAGGCTGGGGGCGCAGCAGTACCTCGAAAAACCTTTCACCCCTGATTTCATGCTCAACGTCGCAAAAAAAGTTTTTGATAAACGGGGATGGATACTCAGACAGACATTTATAGACGAATTCCGTGACTCCGTTGTCTCATTGCGGGAAGATGACAACCCGGTTATTTTTTACAAGGAAGGCACCTGGGCGCGGCCGATACAGGACGGGTTGTGGGAGATAGGATGCGACCTCAGGTACTGGGTGCTGACAGGCGCCCTTATGTATGTGGATTTTATAAAAGGTCTGGACAGGGTTGAGGCGGGCAAGCCGTTTGCCAGTATCTATTCAGGGACCGGACAGAGCAATGACCTGCTCTCCCCCATGAGCGGGGACGTGCGGGAAATCAATACGAAAGTGAATGATGTTATGGCGGCCCTGCTGAAAGACCACCTTTCCGAGGGCTGGCTGCTCTGGCTGGCGAGGATATTCCCTTTGGAGACCGGAGAATAAAGGGGTTGTCAGCCGCATTGTATTAATAAATATTTTCTTTCACGAATCTGTATTTTGTAAAGTGCCTTGGGGGGAGTTAATTAAAAAGGGGGAGTTTCGATGGTCGATGATATTAAGATTCTGGTTGTAGATGATGAACGCGTAGTTATCAGGAGCGTCGAGATGGTCCTGAAGGCTGAAGGGTATAATATCGAGGGGGCCTCAAGCGGCAAGGATGCGATACTGAAGATAGAGCAGCATGACTATAATCTTGTGCTCACTGACCTTAACATGCCGGAAATGGACGGCATCACCCTCATACGATGGCTCAGACAGAAAAAACCTGAGGTGGGCATCGTCATCCTGACTGGCTACCCGTCACAGGAGACCATCAAGGAGGCGCTTGAGCTCGGCATTATCGATTATGTCCCGAAACCCTTTACTCCCGCGGTCCTTGTGGATGTCACGCAGCGGGCCGTTGATTGGTTAAGGAAACAGGTATCAGCTGAAGAAGAACCCAAAAAAGAAGAATTCCCCCCCTCAATGATTGAGGAAATAGACAGGGTCATTAAACAATACAGAAGCAGGCCCGGAAGCTCAATCCCGGTGTTGCAGCGCTGCCAGCAAATAGTAGGATATCTCCCTCCGGAGGTGCAGAAACGTGTTGCAAAGGGACTGAATCTCTCCCCTGCGGAGATACACAGCATCGTCTCCTTTTATTCGTTCTTTACCATGAAACCCAGAGGAGACCATAACATCAGAGTATGCCTCGGCACCGCCTGTTACGTAAAGCGGGTTGAAGAGACCCTCAACAAGATAAAGGCAGACTTGAAGATAGACGTGGGCGATGTGACCGAAGACAAAAAGTTTTCCATTGAAGTGGTGCGCTGCCTCGGTGCATGCGGACTCGCGCCTGTTATTGTCATTGATGAAGAAACATACGGTGCGATGACGCCGAAAAAGGTTACAAAGATACTGGAAGAATATGCATAAAAAAGCTGTCGGCTGTCAGTAAAAAAACAGGGCCGATAACAGCTCTTTTCAAAAGGAGACATATTATGGCAAAACTTACCATTGCTGATTTGAAAAAGATAAAGGAAAAACAGCATGCAACATTTGCCCTCCGGGAAGGCGGTTACAGGGCAAAAGTTACAGTTCATATGGGCACATGCGGCATCGCTGCAGGCGCTCGGGACATCATGTCTGTGCTTATGGATGAAATCAGTCAGGCCGGTGTGGAGGATGTGATAACAACAACTTCAGGATGCGCGGGTTTTTGCGCGCGCGAACCCATGGCGACAGTGGAGATCCTGGACAATCCCCCGGTCAAATACGGAGACCTGACAGCGGATAAGATTCGTGAAATATTCAAGGAACACGTAATAGGCGGCAAACCTATTGAAAAATACGCGCTTGTTGTGGGTAGTGAAACGACATATTAAAAAAAGGATTCAAGGGGTCAAGGGGCCGCGGGGTCAGGTGAGTTTTAAAACACTTGAATCCTTGAATCCTCGAACCCTGTTCATTTAGGAGAAATACATGGAAAAATATCTCGCCAATTTATTGATGTGCGCAGGGACGGGCTGTGTGGCTACCGGCACACCAAAGGTAGTTGCAGCCCTCAAGGCGGAGCTCGAAAAGCATGGGCTTTCCGATGAGATAAAGGTCGTCCTCACAGGCTGCAACGGTTTCTGCGCCGAAGGTCCTGTCATGCTCGTCTACCCTGAAGAAATATTTTATCAGAAACTGACCGTTGAGGAAATACCCAAACTCGTTGAAGAACACTTCCTCAAGGGCCGGCCCTATGAAAAGCTGATGTTCAAGGACATCGAAAAGAAACATGCCATCCCCGTAATGAATGATATCCCCTTCTTTAAATATCAGGTGCTCAGGGTCCTCAGAAACAAGGGAATGATCGACCCGGAAAGCCTTGAAGAATATATAGCGCGGGACGGATACATGGCCGCTGCACAGGCGGTAAATGAAATGACACCCGAGGACATAATAAAGGTAATGAAAGACTCCGGCCTGAGGGGCCGCGGAGGCGCGGGATTCCCGACAGGTCTGAAATGGGAATTCGCCTCAAAGTCCCAGGCTGACCAGAAATATATGCTCTGCAACGGTGACGAAGGTGATCCCGGCGCATTTATGGACAGGTCCGTCATGGAGGCAGACCCGCATTCCGTTATTGAGGGAATGATCATCGGGGCCAGGGCCATCGGCGCCAGCAAGGGCGTCATTTATGTCAGGGCCGAATACCCGCTTGCAGTTGAACGCCTCCAGATGGCCATAGACATATGCCTTGAGTCAGGACTGCTCGGAGAAAATATACTCGGCAGTGACTTTTCATTTGATCTTGAAATATATCTTGGCGCGGGCGCCTTTGTCTGCGGTGAAGAAACCGCTCTCATGCGCTCCATAGAGGGACAGCGCGGCATGCCGAGGCCGAGACCGCCATTCCCCGCGCATAAAGGCTTATGGGACAAACCATCCGTTCTGAACAATGTTGAATCACTGGCGCAGGTGGCCCCGATCATCCTGAACGGGGCGGAGTGGTACCGTACACTGGGCACAGAGAAGAGCCCGGGATCCAAGGTCTTTGCCCTCACCGGTGACATCAGAAATGTCGGCCTTGTTGAGGTGCCCATGGGTATCCCTCTCAAAACCATAATCTACGACATAGGCGGCGGGATCGCAAAGAAAAAGAAAAAATTCAAGGCGGTCCAGCTGGGAGGCCCTTCAGGCGGATGCATCCCGGAGGAACTGATCAACATACCGGTTACATATGAAGATATAACCAGGACCGGCGCTATAGTGGGTTCAGGCGGCATGGTGGTCATGGATGAGGATACATGCATGGTAAGCACTTCAAAGTTCTTTCTCGAATTTACAGCTGATGAATCCTGCGGTAAGTGTACGCCCTGCAGGGTCGGGACCAGGGTAATGCTCGACATGCTTACTGACATCACGGAAGGACGCGGCCGGGAGGGAGATATTGAGACACTCCAGGACCTGAGCAAGGACATAATCGCAACATCCCTGTGCGGCCTCGGACAGACCGCCCCCAACCCGGTCCTGACAACCATACGGTATTTCAGACATGAATACGAGTCCCACATAAGAGATCACTGGTGCCAGGCCGGGATATGCAGCGACCTCTGTTCATTCCACATACTGGACGACAAGTGCAAAGGGTGCGGTCTCTGCCTGAGAGGTTGTCCTTCAAACGCCGTAGTGGGTGAAAAGAAAAAACCTCACCGGATAATACAGGAACTCTGCCTGCAGTGCAGATCATGTTATGACGCATGCAAATTCGGGGCGATAGAAATCAAGCCTTCCCTGAAAAAAGAGCCCGAACCGGCGCTAAAGGATGAGGGGGTAACACAATGATAAAGTTCAAGATCAATGAAAAAGCCGTTACTGCGGAGCCCGGCGACACGATCCTCGACGCTGCGCGTAAATTTGACATATACATACCAAACCTCTGTGCCGACAAGAGGCTGCGGCCATACGGCGGATGCAGGCTCTGTCTGGTTGAGGTCAAGGACCAGCCCCGGCTGTTTGCCGCATGTTCCGCCCCGGCGCAGGAAGGGATGGAGGTCATCACCGACACACCCAAACTCCGCAAGCTTCGCCAGACAGTAATTGAACTGCTCCTTGTCCATCATCCACTCGACTGTCCCGAGTGCGACAAGGCAGGTGAGTGCGACCTTCAGGACCTGGCGTATGAATACGGCAAACCTGAGGCACGGTTTATCAGACACAGGAAAGAGGCATCATCCGATATCAGGGGCCCGTTGATTGAGCTTACCTCCAGACGGTGCATACTATGCGGCAAATGTGTAAGGATATGCGCCGAGCACCAGGGGAGGGCCGCCCTCGGTCTGATCGGGAGGGGCTTCCCCACGGTTGTGCAGCCCGCTTTCGGTGAGATACTGGAATGCGATTACTGCGGTCAATGCCTTGATGTATGCCCGACCGGGGCGATCCTGAGTAAACCGTACAAGTTCACGGCCCGCTCATGGTTTATCGAGGAGCATGACACAACCTGTCCTTTCTGCGGTGTGGGATGCACACTTACCCTCGGGATGAGAGAAGGCAGGATCCTGAGGGCAAGGGGGAAGGAAGGGGTCGGCGTGAGTGACGGCAACCTGTGCGGAAGGGGCAGGTTCGGCATTGATTACATTTATAATGACAAACGGCTCACAGCGCCCATGATAAAAGAAGACGGCGAATTCAGGGAGGTATCATGGGAAGATGCCCTCACCCATGTTTCCGGGAAGTTTAAGGACATCCTGAAGACGGCACAGCCTGAAGCAATCGGGGCGATCGGTTCCCCCCGCTGCACAAATGAAGACAATTACATCCTGCAGAAGTTCATGAGAAAGATCATCGGAACAAATAATATTGATTCATCCGCCGCGTTTGGATACGGGAAAGTACAGAAGGCGTGGGACGGGGCCTTTGGTCAGAAAAACCATCCCATAGATATAGAATCTCCCCTCGGGAAAGAGGTCATCCTGATTCTGGAGTCGGATCTTTCCGTTACGCACCCGGTTATGGGGCTTAATTTACTCCGGGCCAGGCGGGAGGGGTCACAGATGATCGTTGCGGATTCGCGGGAATCAAAATTAACAAGACATAGTTCCCGGTGGCTCAACATAAAAGACGGTACGAGTATTGCGCTGGTAAATGCGCTGATGAAAGTAATTATTGATAAAGGCCTCTTTAACAGGGAGGCCGTATCCAGAATCACCGATTTTGCAGCGCTCGAAAGGTCGCTTGAAAATTATACTCCGGACAAGGTTTCGTTGATCACAGGCATCCCTGAAGAAGAGATCATATCCACGGCTGAGACGCTTGCAAATGCCAAAAGCAGATTGATCTCCCTGTCTGTCAGTATGACCGAGAACACCAAGGGAGTGGACACGGTCCGTGCTGCCGCCAACCTTGTGAACCTCCTCGGCGATGAACCCTCCGCCCTCCAGATCCCCGCGGAATATTCAAACACATACGGCCATTACCAGATGGGCATACGGCCTCTGGAAGAACCCTCGGACAAGGGGATTCTCGAAATGCTGTACAATGACGAT
>JAJRVB010000224.1 GCA_024277515.1 Nitrospirota bacterium
ACAGTCTGGACACAGAGGTTCCGGGTCCTCTCAGGGCTTCTGTCACAGCAGATTAAGTCCGCCTATCCATATGAATTGGAGATTGATGAGGAGAAGATAGTATTGTTCGAGGGAAAATCCGATTCCGTCACCTTTGTGACCGCACTGGCTGAAAAGGGATTCAAGTGGATTCAATACTCTCACAAAGATGGAACACTGTTTCAGAGGGACGGTTTGCTGCCTGACAAGGAAGTGATGGATAGTATTTCGGGTGACGGGGAGATCGTGGATTCAGATATAGAAGAGATATCATTCGCGTATTTATCTATTGAAGACAGCGAGTGGAAAGACTCATGGGATTATGGTGAGAAACTGCCCGGAGCCGTCCGGGTCAAGATTTCCTATTTTGAGCCGTTTTTAATTACCATACCGATGGGGATGGCGGAAGAAGAGGCGGAAATTGAAACCGGTATTTTCTGATTCCATTGAGAGGCGGCGGTTATGGAACAGTGACATGATACATAACGAAAGAGGAGGAGTCGCGCTTATTCTTGTGGTATGGATAATTGTTGTCCTTATCGCGATAGCCGGGGAATTTTCTTATTCGATGCGTACAGAGGTGAACATTGCAAGGAACTTCAAAGAGGAAGAGCAGACTTACCAGCTGGCCCTTGCCGGGATTGAAAAGGCAAAGTTTGAGATCCTTTCCGTCAAGGCCCCTGCTATTACGTATCTCAATGATGAAAACATTCTCATGTTCGGAGATGATGAGGAAGAGGCTCCGGTGAGAGATGAGAAACTCGGCAATGGCGGCTTTTCCTATATTATTACCGATGAGGACGGGAAGATGAATATTAATACCGAGTCCCTCGAGAGACTGAAGTACCTCCTGATAGAAACCGGCATTGATGTAACGGAGGTTGATACAATAGCAGACTCGATTATTGACTGGAGGGACCCTAATGATCTGCACATGCTAAACGGTGCGGAGGAAGATTACTACCGTGCACTGGAAGAGCCGTACAGCTGCAAAGACGGACCGTTTGACTCTCTGGAGGAACTGCTGCTTGTGCGGGGCGTGACGGAAGAGTTTTTCAAGGGGTCAAAAAGCGCGGAAGAGGAAGACGATGATGAAGAAAAAGAGTATCAGGGTCTTGAACAATATCTGACCGTGTACGGGTCGGGCAGGATAAACATCAATACCGCGCCGGGCATCGTGCTTGAAGCGGTCCTCGGGACGGAAGCGGCAAACAATATCATCATGCAGCGGGAAACCGCGCCCATTGCAAGGCCGATATCCAACGGGAAGGTTTCATCCGAGTTTTTTACCATTATCTCAACAGGGAGCACAGAAGATGGTACAATTAAACGGACTATAAAAACGGTGGTTCGGAAAAAAGAGAGGGACCTGGAGATTATTTACTGGAATGACAACATTATTGGATAGGGTATTCGGGACATATCTGGGCATTGAATTCAAGGAGGATGCTGTTGTTATTACCTACCTTAAAAACAGCTTTGCCGGGATACAGCTGCTCTCATCCTCGACCTTTACCCTGAAATACGGGGAAGAGGTCTCTGATGAAGTGCGTGAGTATCTCAGCCGGCATGGAATAAATGTGAGCAAAGTTTTTGTAAGTGTTCCCGATCGGTGGGCGATTACAAAGTTTATTGACGTCCCGTCCATGAAGGGGAAGGGGAAGGGCGCGCTTGCAAACCTGATGAAATTTGAGATAGAGCGCCACATCCCTTTTGAAATAGAAGATGTTGCATATGACTTTCTGGTCATAGATGAGAAGGACATGCGGAATTCAGTCGTCTTTGTTACCGTACAGAAAGAAAAGCTGGACATCGTAAAAGAGTATCTTGAAAAGCTGTCCATTCAGCCTGATGCGATTACCATATCTTCTTTTGCGGTCCTGAATTCCATCGAATTAAACGGAGTGTCTGTCGGAGGGTGGCAGGACATAGTCGGGATTGTACGGAAATCCGATGTGCTGGGAAAGAAAGATGAAGTCAATATCTCCCTGTATATCGACAGGACAAATGCCAGTGTAGCGATTCTCAGGGACGGCCTGTGCACACACCTGAGATCTTTTGCCCTGGACATGTCCGATCCGATAGAACCGTTTGCGGTGAAGGTATCCCGGTATCTGGCGGAAGTGCAGTCGTCACTTATGCTTGATCACTTTGATAAGCTGCTGCTTGCAGGAGAACCGTCTCTGGTCTCCGGTCTGAGCGAAGACCTGTATGAGAAGATCAGGGTTGATGTTACGGTCAATCAGGTGGAGAGCTTTTCGGGCAAACTCAAGGGAGTGGCGGTTAACGGAATGTCGCCGTCTATCGGCGCCTGTTTTGCCGGGCTGGGCCTGGGAACATATAATATTAACCTGCTGCCTCACAAGAGTGATTATGAAATGAGATGGATTGCGCCCCTGGCAACAAAGCTCTTTCTTGTCCTGATACTGGTATTGATTGTGGGAATTTTCTCGACTGAGGCGATCAAGCAGAAACGATATCTTGAACAGATGGAGGAAATGACAAGGAAGAATGAGCCGGAGGTCAAGGCCCTGCAGCAGCTGGCTGCCGAGATTGATCTGCTCAGCGAGAAGAGCGGTTTTCTTTCAAGTGTAGAAAAGAACGAAATTACCCTCGAGATCCTTGCCGAACTTGCCAATATCATGCCGAGGGATTCCTGGGTCACAAACCTTTATTATAAGGGTTTTGATATGAACTCCAAAAAGAAGTCAGGCGGTGAACTGGTCATTAACGGGTATGCGGTCTCATCATCCAATCTGATCCCGATCCTTGAAGATTCACCCTATTTCGAAAAAGTTGAATTTGTGGGTCCGATCAAGAAGACGAGAGACAAGGAACAGTTTAAGCTCGGAGCCAAGATAGTCCGTCCTTCGGGCAGGGGAAGTGTGTCGCAGTGAACCTTCCGGTCAAGGTCAATGAGAGAGAGAAGAAGTTTCTCCTGATCGGGGGAGTTGTTGTCCTGCTGATAATAGTGTTTTATTTATTTTCATGGTACAGCGACACTAAAAAGAGCGTAAACGACCTTTCGGATGCGAGACTTTTCATGCTGCAGAAGCAGATAAACAGGATATCCGAAAAAGACCATCTCAGGAGGCGGCTTGCAGCGGTCCAGCAGGGGCTTCTGAGGCAGGAAAAAATGCTGCTGCGCGGGAATACCCCTCCTGTTGCAGCTGCCGCTCTGCAGAGCATTCTTAAAGATACGGCGTCATCCCTGAACGTGGATGTGAAACTGGAACGGACACTTAACCTCATTGATGCCGGATATTACCTCGGTATCCCCGTGGAAATAGGATTCAAGGCCTCAACCCGGGAACTGAAGGACATTCTGTTGAAGCTCAGAAAATCTCCTTTTCTCCTGACGGTATCTGAAATAAAGGTGAGGGTCACAAATATCAGTAAACCCGACGATGTGTATACGACCCTGGTGGTGACCGGTTTTATCAAGAAGGCTGAAGAAAAAGAAACCTCCGGCAAAGAGGCAAAAAATGATACGTAACTATTTTCTCTTAAATCTGCTTCTCATGCTCGTCATTGGTGTCCTTGGATTCAGGCTCTATAATGTCCTTGAATATTCTCCGGAGATGCCGGTAAAGGCAGACAAAAAGGCGGATCGAAAAGACGTTGCCGCTGCTGCGGGCAGAGACAGGGTGTTGAATGAGAAGTCGTTTGATGCAATATCGAAACTGGACCTTTTCAACCCTTCGCGGTCTGCTTCTTCAGCTCAGGAGAAGAAGACCGAAGCGCCTCAGCTGAAAAATCCTCCAAAACTCTTCGGGACGATCATTCTGAAGGAAAATAAATCTGCGATCCTTGAGGACCCTGAATCAAAGACCACCAAGATGTACCGCATAAATGATTTGATCGCGGGCTACAGGCTTTCAGAAATATATGAGAATAAAATAGTGCTCTCGAGGAATGGAGATACAGTAGAGGTCAGGCTGAGGGATGATAAGGGGATAAAGCCGGCAAAACGGTCAACATTGAGGACCCCGGCCAAACGTGAGGTCAAGAGCCGCACCTCCTCAGCCAGGCAGAGGCGTACCAGGCCTGTGCCTCCGCGCAGGAGACCGACAAGGGTCAGGCCGCCTGTCACTCAATCCCAGGCGCAATAGCTCCCGGACCCGCATGTTTCAGGTCATCACGGGGTTTCTATTTCGAGTGATTTGATTTTTCTGTGGAGGTTGCTTCTTTCAATCTCGAGTTCTTCCGCTGTCTTCGAAACATTCCAGTTGTTTTCCTGAAGTTTTTTGATGATGAAATCTTTTTCAAAATGCTCCCGTGCATCCCGCAATGTCTTGAAGGAGGCATAATCGGACTTTGTCCCTCTCATCGGCCGGATTTCTTTTACATCAATGGTCTCTGACGGTATCATTATGACAAAACGCTCGATTGTATTTTTGAGTTCCCTTACATTGCCGGGCCAGTCATATTCCATCAGTGTACGCAGTGTTGTCTTGCTGACCCTCTTTTTCTTCTGTCCGTACTGTCCTGCAAGATTCTTGAGAAAATATTCTACAAGCAGGGGTATGTCGCTTTTTCTTTCCCTGAGAGGAGGCACAAGCAGGGGTATGACATTTAATCTGAAGTAAAGGTCTTCCCTGAAATTGCCCTTTTGGATCTCCTCTTCAAGGTCTTTGTTGGTGGCGGCTATTATCCTTACATCCACCTTTATTTTCCTGCTTCCACCGACTCTCTGAAATTCCTGTGTATCGATGATCCTGAGCACCTTCGCCTGGGTGATGAGTGACATATCTCCTATTTCATCGAGAAACAGCGTTCCATCGTTTGCGAGTTCGAACTTTCCCTTCTTGCTTTCAAATGCCCCGGTGAACGACCCCTTTTCATGTCCGAAGAGCTCACTCTCAATCAGCTCATTGGGTATGGCCGCACAATTTACCTCGATAAACCTGTTATGCCTTCTGTCACTTCCATTATGCAGCTGTCTTGCGACGAGTTCCTTGCCGGAACCGCTTTCACCCAGGATGAGAACCCTTCCATGGGAAACGGCTGCCATAGCTATCCTTTCCCTGAGTTCTACTATTTTATGGTTTTCCCCGATAATGTCCCATTGCCGGGATATACTGCTTCGCAGCACAATGTTTTCCCTTTCAAGCTGCTGTTTTTCGAGCGCCCTGCCTGTGAGGATGAGGACCTTGTCAAGTGAGAGGGGTTTTTCGAGAAAGTCGTAAGCTCCCAGTTTGATTGCATGAACTGCCGTATCTATGTTGCTGTG
>JAJRVB010000225.1 GCA_024277515.1 Nitrospirota bacterium
ATAATAGCCGTAAATTATGAAAAGATTGTGAAGAACCTGTGTGTTAAGTTACATTATAATCATGAAATTGTTACTTGTATCTCCGCCATTCGGTGAAAAGGGACAGATGTCAAAAGGCCTCCCCATCGCCCCTCCTGTACTCGAGTATCTGACGGGACTCACCAATAAAGTAAGGCCTGATATCAGGGTTGAACTGCTGGACGCCAACAAGGAGCCTTTTAATCCGGAACAGGTGGACGCTGACATAGTAGGGTTTACAGTCCTTACGCCGCAGTCCCCCTGGGCATACAGGATGTCTGATAAACTCAGGGAGCTCGGGAAAAAAGTGGTCCTGGGAGGGATACATGTTACGGCCCTGCCTGATGAGGCTAAAGCACATGCTGATGCGATTGTCCTCGGTGAAGCCGAGCATATATGGAAAGAAGTGCTTGACGATGCAGAGTCGGACCGCATGAAACAGGTATATAAAGGAGAGTTTCCCGAGCTCACAGACCTTCCCCGTCCGGTTTCAAATCTCTGGAAAACCAAATATGTTTACGGATATTTCCAGACATCAAGGGGCTGCCCCTTCAGCTGCACATTCTGTTCTGTTCACAAGTTTTTCGGCGGCAAGGTGAGAATGAGGCCCATCAGCGAAGTTGTCAACGAAGTTGCTTCGAGCAAATGGAAACTGTTCTGGGGCATTGACGACAACATATGGGGTGTGAGCGTCCCGAAGACGATCGAGCTATACAGGGAAATGGCCAAAAACGTCCGCATGAAGTGGTGGTTCGGATCAGGCGACTTAAAATCAGTCAGCCATCCGCGTTCCCATGAACTCCTCTCCAATGCCCGCAGGGCAGGTCTTACAGCAGTACTGCTGGGGTGGGAGTCAAACAACCTTTCGAGCCTTGAGGAGTATAAGGCAGCAACAAAACAGGGCAGGGAAAGAAGAGACGCAATAAAAAAAATAAGGGATTACGGCATAGAAGTGATGCTCTTCATAATGGTGGGAGGCAGGCAGGACAAAAGAGAAGACTTTGACGGCATACTGAAGTTGTGTAATGAACTGAAAGTTTCCGCCCACCCCGTAATGACAACACCATTTCCGGGCACGGAATTATATGAAATCTACAAGCCATATCTTATTGAAGGGTTCGGCTGGGACAGCTATGACGGCAACCGCGCTGTTTTTGAGCACCCGAGCATGAGTCCCCGAGAGAGAGAGGAAGCGATCATCCGCCTGAGATCGGACCTCTTCAGTATTCCGAAGATATTACAGAGGATGGCCCGGGTATCATGGAGGGGGTTCCCGATGAGCCATATCACCTCATGGATGGTCCAGTACCCTCAGGGCCGTGCCTTCAAACAATACGCAAAAGAAAAGGGGATGTTGTAATATCGGGGTAAAACCTTGATATGATTTCATCTTATGAAAAAAATATTTCTTATATGCATAATCATTCCGGCCCTTGCAGGGGCGTACGTCTATTACCTTTTCAGCAGTGAGATGACGGGCAAAATCATGCGGTGGATGTCCGGGCATGACGTTTCGGTAGACTTGTCCGGACAGCGTCCGTCTGAAGACGCGGAAACTATAGAAAGAGGACGCGCGGTTTACGAAAAATACTGCCCCATATGCCACGGGGAAAAAGGCGACGGCAGGAACAGGATGGCTGTTAATGTTAAGACAAAACCCCGGGATTTCACCGGAGGAATTTACAAGTTCCGTTCAACACCAACAGGTTCACTGCCGACTGACAATGATATTTATTTGACCATAAGCCGGGGGCTGCGGGGCACGGCCATGCTGCCATGGTTTGGGCTCAGTACAAGTGATAAGTGGGCCGTAACATATTACATTAAAACGCTGTCAGAGAGGTTTACAGATGAAGAACCTGATGCCCCGGTTTCCATACCACAACTGCCGGATACGTGGAAGGACGCTGTAAACAGAGGACTGATATTGTACGGCAAAGCAAAATGCCGGGATTGTCACGGCCGCACAGGAGATGGAGACGGGCCTAAGGCCGATGAACTCAAGGACGACCGCGGCCTGCCGATAAGGCCGAGGAGCTTTTTAAGGGAATCTTTTAAACGGGGACCATCTATTGAGGATGTTTATCTCTCAATCACGACAGGCCTTGACGGCACACCGATGGCATCGTATGATGATGCAATGACGAATGAGGAACGTCTTGCCACAGCAGCCTATGTTCATTCCATTGCCGGCCGGCGTCCCCGCAAACAGGGGGGGATGCTCGAAATGGTACCCATGACTCCGGATGAACGCGCGGGCATGATGATTTATTATCCATCCATACCTGTCGGCATGATGCGGTACGGGATGATGCGGGAATGATGAAACAGGAGGTTCCTTCATGATCCGCTTATTTCTTTCCCATGAGCATCTTGCTTCCAAAGAAATAATAATTACGGGCGGTCACGCACGCCACCTTGCACTGGTGCTTAGAGCCCGGCCAGGGGAACCGATCGTGGTATTTGACGGCCGCGGGTACAAATACGACTGCCGGATAGTGCGGATCCACAAGAGAGAGGTCGTTGCGGAGTTAATGAAGAAAACCCCATGCTCGCTGGAATCTCCTGTTACGATCACCCTTGCACAGGGCGTGCCCAAGGGAGACAAAATGGACTTCATAATACAGAAGTCAACAGAGCTCGGCATTCACAAAGTAATTCCCGTAATTACCGAACGCTCACAGGTAAGGCATACCGATAAAATCAGGAGATGGAGAAAGATCGCGCTCTCAGCTTCAGAGCAGTCAGGAAGAGACAAAATCCCCGAAATTGATGAGCCGGTCGATTTTCAGGAATTTCTGTCCGGACACTCTATCCCTTTGGAAAAAGAGGCCCGGCATGGATTTTCCGGAATAATCTTTTCCGAGGGGCATAAAGAAAACAATCTCAGAAAATTCTTAAGCAGCCTCGGGGATACCCGGGAAATTACCCTTTTAATCGGTCCGGAGGGGGGGTTTTCCGGCGAAGAAACAGCAAACGCCGTTCAGAAAGGTTTCATGGAAGTTTCATTAGGCCCAAGAATACTCCGGACTGAAACGGCCCCGGTAGCGGCCATAAGCATCATTCAGTATGAACTGGGGGATATGGGATAAAAGATGCTTTATCCCTTTCTGCCGGATTCCGGGTTTCTCTGCTCTTCGACCCATAGATCATACGCATAATCGAGGATATGACTTTTAGCTTCCATGTCTATCTCACGGAATGCAATACCGATACAACACTTGTCATCAACCTGTTCTTTCCAGGCAACGTCGCCTGACACGTCGACAAAAGAGTCCATATCAGGCATCTTCACTCTTAAATTGAGAGGTTCCTGGAGTGCAAGTCCGAACACCCCCGCTTCAAAACATAATCCGCTCCGGGAAAAGTTTCTCGTTACACCGTTAAAAAATGCATCCGATCCATTGGACACTTTAACTGATACATCGAGGGAGACATTAAACCTCATAAACCTCCGTCTTTCACTTAACATTTCCTTCTCCTCCAGGCAAAGACATACACCCTGCCGGCCTTTGTTGATCTTATTAGCTTTTCAATATTCACTACGATGAGGCTTTACCATCTGGCACTCCTCATAATAGGGACAGACCCTGCACCTTCCTATGCAATACGGAATACTCATAATCTCCACCGCCGTCTTATGTTATTTGCATTGCTCCGGTCCGGAGACAATTTATTTATTGTATCTATATCAATAACAAATAAATTATTTTGCTTCTTGCTTCTCTTTTAAAGGGGGCTTTAAATCCACGACTTTTTTCTCCGGACCATTCTTTACGACTTTAAGCCCTTCCTGGAGATGAGAAATCCGGACTTCAACTTTGGCCCCTTTGGCAATCGATATAGACTCCTTGTAGAGCAGCTCCCCTGATCCCCTGGCATTGGAACCTATTTCAATATCATTGCCTTCCAGTTTCCCGGTGAATTCACCGTTTACATATATCGTTCCCTTTGCCTTTACATCGCCCTCACTGAATTTGCCGGTAATTTTTACATTGCTGCCGGCAATAATATTTCCGCTTTTCAGTTCACCCTCAATGTCAACACTTCCCCCTGCTGTTTCAATGTTCCCTTTGCAGGTCCCCTTGATCACAATATTTGAATCCTGTAATGACTTTATATTTCCTTCAACATCTCCACTCAGCTCCAGGTCACACGTCACATTAATATCGCCGGTCAGCTTGCTTCCCTTTAATATCTTGTTCACGCCCGGCGCGGCTACCTTGGCGGCGGCAGGTTTTACGACCGTCTCTTCACTGAAATCCTGCTTTACCGGTTCTTCGATATTCTCTTTCTGTCCATTTACATTGTGTCCGTTTCCTTCTGTTTTAACACTGCCTCCGTCTGATGACCATTTAGTAAACATTTTTCCCTCCGTATATTTATTCAGTCCTGATTCAATCTTTAGATATACTTTACAGTTTTCATCGGTACATCCCGGCTGAAACTTAAATCACACCTTACGTCTGTTTAATGGTAAAAAACAGGAGACCTCTGCACGTATCATAAGCTACATTCATCCCGCTTATCAAGCTTTTTTGAGGCATGAAAAAGGCTGCCGTAAATCCGGCGTAATTGTACTGTTGATAAGCCATGATTTACGTTGCACATTCCTCATTAACCACCGTCGGCAGATCCTCCATGTGACCTGCTATCTGAAGATGCGAAAGTTCCTGCAGTGACTCTACCGCACCGCCCATAGCCAGGCCTTCGGACCTGCTCCTTGCTATACTCCATATCACCACAGAGCAGCCGGCAGAAACGAAACAGAGGATGCCGGCAAAAACAAAGGCTATTACATACGCCTGTGTTGCATCAAACAGCACACCCCCTACAACCGGGCCGAGAATTCCCGCAACACCGTAAGCCGTAAATATCCATCCGTAATTCATGCCGATATTTTTTGTGCCGAAGTAGTCGGCCGTTGCGGATGGGAAGAGCGCAAAGTTGCCGCCAAAGTTCAGTCCTACCCATGCTGATGCGAGAAAGACGGCTACATGGGATTCAACATTTACAAGGAGCATAAAGGCCATGCCCTGAGCAAGAAACATTATCATCATTGCCCGGGGTCTGTCTATCAGGTCACTGACCTTGCCCCAGAATATGCGTCCAATCGCGTTAAATACGGCAAGTATGCCGACAGGTTCTATAAAACGTCCAAATCCTCCCATCCATGCGGGCGCAAAGGTCTTGTCTCCAAGGATCGAACCCATAAGAGGTTTCCACTGCCCGATTGCCATGAGTCCGGATGTAGCGCTGAAAATAAAGGTGATCCAGAGCATACAGGCCAGCGGGGTGTTCAGCATCTCCTGCCATTCTGTATCAGGATTTTCATTGCTCCGGCCGCTCTCTGCCGTCCATCCCGGAGGCTGCCATCCAGGTTCTGGATTTCTGAGCAGGGAGGCCCCAAGCAGGACAATCACTGCACATGTCACACCATGCAGAACAAAAAAGGTCTGCCACCCAATTCCGAACCCGCTTCCCTGAGATATACCGAGGGCAACGAGAAGCATATCGGATAACCCCATGGCATCTGCTCCGGTCCCGGGAGGCAGGAGAAGTACTGATGCAGGACCCGCAAAAAAAAGCGCACCCGCTCCGAAACCCGCAACCGAAAACCCGGTGACAAGGCCCTTTTTGTCGGGAAACCACTTCATGCAGGCTGCTATCGGACAGACATATGCAAATCCAATCCCTGCCCCCCCAAGCACCCCGTATGTCAGATAAAGCGTCCATGGCCTGCTCTCTTCAACCAGAACTGATCCAAGCAGAAACGACAGACCAAGGAGTATGCCACCTATTGAGGCTACTTTACGCGGACCAATCCTGTCCTGAAGCCGGCCTGCCGGAATCATGACCAGAGCAAATGTCATCAGGGCTATGGAAAATGCCCATTGCGTCGTCGTGCGGTCCCAGCCGAACTCCATCTCAAGTGGCTTGATAAAGACACTGAATGCGTAAACGGTCCCAAGGATGATCTGTACAATCAGGGCCCCGGCCAGCACTCTCCAGCGGTTACTATTCTGATCTCTACCCATTTATTCTCCTCCAATTTTGAACAACCGGTGACCTGCTGATAATGCAGGGCCATCAATGCAAAATCAATGCCACTGGACAACTATACGAAATATATAAATTCCTGTCCGGATTACAGGGACGGACAAACAGAAATGTGACTGCTGAGTGACATAATAATGACATGCGGCGGTTTGTATAAAAAAGCGGTGAATTCCTGAAATTAAAGAAATTCATGAGACAGTCCGTATAAAAAAAAAGATGTCCTGATTTTTTCAGGACATCCAAAAGCGATGAAAAGGTGGTGAAATGAAGATGCAGGTTATCAGAAAAACAGTCCTGGGGCTGAAAGAACTGGGTGCTCACGCCTATATGAATCTCAAAGTCTCCTTTGTGCAGAGAAAACTCAGGAAGCAGGAAACTATGCGTCATGCCACACTGATGTCAGGAAGCATTAAACGTGTCAAGTAGCAATTTTTTTTAACTCATTTACCCTGCATGCGCAGCCTTTATCCATACCAGGCCCTCTTCCGCTATACCATCATTTCCTGATTTGTGCCGTAACCGCTGACAACTCAATCAGCGGGACTTAACAATCCCTGACTCATCCGCGACCTTGACAATGAAAATTAAACTGATATCATTTGTATATGGGTAAAAAATACCCGGACGGAAAGGAGGTGATCATGGATGACAAAGCCTTTGAGTAAAAAGGTCCTCTTGAAGGAAGCTGCTTTCTGGGGTGTGCTCAAGAAGATGGCAAGAGAAAATCCCGGGACGGTATGCCGCAAGTGAAAGGGCTGAAAAAGCTGATAGAGCTGCCGGTCCGGCAGCTAAGGAAAGGGATGTGGCGGGACAGGAGTCAATTATACGCGCTCCGGTTCCTGCCGTACCCCTATTGATTTTTCTCTGAATTTCAGGGTATCTGTTACCGCATTATTCACAGGATTAATATCATGTCAATTAACAGTTCATTTGATTTTTTTATACAGTGGCATCTCACTGAAAAATGTAATCTCTCCTGCACCCATTGTTATCAGACCGGCGGTAAAATGGACGAGATGACACTCCCGGAAATCAGGGAGACCATACGCGAGATTGCAGATACCCTCAGTATATGGATGGATACGTACGGGATTAATTTTTCTCCGAGTGTAAACCTCACAGGGGGGGAACCCTTTCTTCTGAACGACCTGTTCGAGGTAATCGATGAGTTTCGCGTCAGGGGATTTGAGATATATTTACTCACAAACGGTACGCTTATAGATAAAGACCGCGCAAACAAATTGTCCGGCCTCAATGTGCAGGGGGTGCAGGTCAGCATTGAAGGCCCGCGTGAAATACATGACTCAATCAGGGGCGGGAACAGTTTTTCATCCTCGCTCCAGGGAGTTCGGCACCTGCTCGATGCCGGTCTGGAAGTGACACTGAATGTCACCCTGTCTTCCCTGAATGCGGGATATTTTATGGAACTGATCCGGCTGGCTTCAGACCTCGGGGTTCAGAAACTCGGGTTCTCGAGGCTGGTCCCTTCCGGAAGGGGCAAGGCCATGATTAAGGAAATGCTGCATACATCAGAGGTGAAGAAACTCTATCAGGATATTTTTTCAGCAAATGTGAACGGGCTGAAACTCGTTACAGGAGATCCGGTTGCATCTCAGTTAAGAGGACACACCAGAGAAGAAGACTGCGGCGACATCCCCCTGGGAGGATGTGCCGCCGGCATCTCGGGGCTTACCATCCTGCCGGACGGCACCCTGCTGCCCTGCCGGCGGCTGCCAGTTCCAGTAGGCAATATAAAAAGGGACTCCCTGAGGGAAATATGGGCAACATCAGATGTCCTGAATGAACTGAGGGACCGCAGCAGGTACAAAGGGAAATGCGGGTCATGCAAGAAATGGGCAGAGTGCAGGGGATGCAGGGCCATCGCCTATGCATATTCCGAGGCAAGGGGAAACGGGGACATGCTCGCGCCGGACCCGCAGTGTTTTATTAATTGAGAACCCCTGCCCTATTTCACAGATTTGACATCAACAACTTTATCAACAGGAACAACGATCCAACCGGTATCGGATTGCAGATGTATGTCACTTTCACCAATCTCAATTAAAATACCCCTGTAGACGGTCTCATATGTTATTACTTCAACTTCACTGCCGATTAATTCCTGCATCACGTCTCCCTGCTTAAACTGTTTACAAACTCCCCTCCCAGCAGAAATATACACGAGAGGTAATACATCCAGAGGAGAAAGAGTATGAATGTGGTCAATGATCCGTAAATGGTACCTATATATGCAACGTGTTTGACCATCCATGTAAAAAGGTGCTTTGCCAGCTCCCATAATACGGTCGTGAGTAATGCCCCGGCAAAGGCATATTTTGTATGGACCCTTACATGGGGCACGATCTTGTAGACAGTGGTGAATGTCAGGAGCAGTAAAACAAAGGGAGCGACATATCTTAAGAAAATGCCCGCTTTATACGTTACCTCAATGCCGAATATATTCACCGGATGCCCGGTAAACAGACTCGCAACAGAGCTCACTGTGAAGGAAATCAGCCAGAAAAAGATGACCAGCGTAACAATAAATATTGTCCAGAAGAGTGAGAGAAGAAAATGTCTCTTCTTCGGGACTTTAAATATAACATCCATTGCGTGTTCCACCGAGTAAAAGAGCTGCAATGCAAGAAAACCGTAAATAATGAATGTGATGACACTTATGCCCCTGTAGGTAATAAGATTCGCGATTTCATCAGTAATCCCCGCGGTAACTGTAGGGAAGAAATTGGTCAGTTTGGAAAGGAGAAACTGATACAGTTCCTGATTGCCTCCCAGCACATATCCAAACATTGCAACCATCAGGAGGCTTAAAGGGACAAGGGAGACGATGAGAAAGTAGGCGATTGAGGCGGCAAGGTACTGACACTCGTCCCTGAAAAAAGAAGTTACACTGTTTCCTGCAGTCCTGATAAGGTACATGTTATATAGTAAT
Source organism: Nitrospirota bacterium (assembly GCA_024277515.1). Classification (GTDB taxonomy): domain Bacteria; phylum Nitrospirota; class Thermodesulfovibrionia; order UBA6902; family UBA6902; genus JAJRVB01. The sequence continues at coordinate 9,029 of JAJRVB010000225.1, forward strand.
CAATCGGATCAAGAGAGTTGTCTCTTTATTTTTACCGGCCTGAGAATTCCATTTGCCATTTGCCATTTGCCATTTGACATTTGCCATTTGACATTTGACATTTGACATTTGACATTTAGCATTTGGCATTTGACATTTGACATTATTTTTGCTTCCTCTGCCTCACAAATATCTCGATAGGGACCCCTTCAAAGACAAATTGCTCCCTCAACTGCCTTTCCAGAAATCTTATATATTGTTCCTTTATTCCCGCCTTCCGGTTTGTAAAAATAATAAAGCCGGGCGGGTCGGTCTTTACCTGCGTTATGTAATATATCTTCACCCGTCTGCCCCGATACATGGGGGGTTCCTGCATTGACAGCACTTTTCTCAGAAATGTGTTAAGACTGTGGGTGCTGATCCTCTTTGAACCCTCGGCCATAACTTTATCGATCAATGGAAAGAGCTTTGTCATCCGCTTTTTGTTTAATGCCGAAATGGTCAGGATCGGGACATGCCTCATAAACCAGAGCTTTTCATATATCTGTTTTTTTGCCTCTTTCACCGACCCTGTGTCCTTCTCAACAGTGTCCCACTTGTTATAGAGTATCACCGCGCCTTTTTTCGCCTCGATGATGACCCCGGCTATCTTCTGATCGAGTTCGACAATCCCGTCAGAGGCATCCAGCACCAGAAGGGCCACATTACAGTCCTCAATGTTCCTGAGTGTCTTGAGAAAGGAATATCTCTCGACCGTCCTGGCCATCTTGCCCTTTCTGCGTATACCGGCCGTATCAATGAGCGTATAGTTCTTCCGGTAATAGGAGCAGACTGAATCCACTGCATCCCTCGTTGTGCCCGGGATGGGACTGACAATCATTCTCTCTTTGCTGAGGAGGGCGTTTACAAGGGTTGACTTCCCTACATTCGGTCTTCCAACGATCGCGATCTTCGGATATGCCGATATTTCCTCCTCCCCTTCCGGAAGGAACGCGGCGATTTTGTCCATCAGATCTTCATACCCGTATCCATTCAGCGCGGAAAGCGGAAGCAGGTCAACACCAAGGGAATAGAAATCACCCAGACATTCACGTTCCTTTTTTGGCCCGTCAATTTTATTTACTGCATAAAACACCCGTTTCCCGTATCTTCTGAGCTTGTTTATCAGTTCGGTATCAAGGGGAAGCATTCCGCTTTCGCCATCCATAAGCAGGAGGATAATGTCCGCCTCTTCAACCGCCGCAAATACCTGCTTTGTTACCTCACCAACAAATTGAGCATCCGACTCACGCTGGAACCCTCCGGTGTCCACCACCAGAAATGATTTGCCCTCCCACTGGGCATCACCATAAATCCTGTCTCTGGTAATACCCGGGAAATCCTCGATAACAGCGCGCCTTTTTCTCACTATCCTGTTAAAGAGGGTGGACTTGCCTACATTCGGTCTGCCTACAATGGCAATTATCGCTTTTTTCATGCTGTCCGTTTATGAAGAAATGAACTTGAATACCCCTTTTTGTTAACAGAGATGAAAAGTTCTCCTTTCAAGTCTCCCCTCTTTGGAAAAGGTCGGTTCGACTCGATTCCGAGGGGATTAAGGGGGATTTTATGAATAATTTCTTTGGAAAATCTCCCCTAACCCCTCCCGGATCGGGTCTCATCGATGGGTCGACTCGACTTTGCCAAAGAGGGGAATACATATTGGATTATTTATTCTGTTTATTTAAGCATTTAATTATAGCACAGGACTGCCTGCAGGAAGCCGTATGATGAAATTGACCCTGTAATTACAGCCGTGGTATCATAAATTAATGAGGAAAATTATTTTTTTCAGCATAGTTATATTATGTTCAGTAATGCTGTGCGTATCTTCTTTCGCAGATATTTACAAATATAAAGACAAAAAAGGCGTTACACACTTCACAAACATCCCAAAGAACGGGTCCTATAAAAAAATTCTGACCGAAAAGAAAACCCCGAGGGAAAAAATGTATGACAACATCATAGGGGAAAAGTCTTCCAAGTACAACATTGACCCTGCTATCGTCAGGGCCGTGATAAAGACCGAGTCCGACTGGGACCCGGGTGCCGTATCCCATAAGGGGGCGATGGGGTTAATGCAGTTAATGCCCTCAACAGCAAAGGACATGAAAATCATCAATCCCTTTGATCCGGAAGACAACATCGAGGGAGGCACAAAATATCTCAGACGGATGTTGAAAAGATTTAACGGCAATCTCGATCTTGCGCTTGCCGCATATAATGCAGGGCCTGCCAATGTGGAAAAATACGGGGGTATTCCAGCGATACGTGAAACAAGCAGGTTCGTAAAAAACATCAGGGAGATTGTGAAGAGCTCTGCCCGGAAGAGAGAGTCCAGGATATACAAAATCACATACAGCGACGGAACGGTCCTCTATACGAACAGGCCGGCAGGTCTTACAAACCGGCTTTCAAATTTCTGACAAATAATCTAAAATAGAATCCCTGACCGGACAGGCCGGAATTCAAGATTTAACATTAAAGATTTAAAATATTTTATTGGGAAATGTAAATAAATTATTTCAAAGTTATTATGTCAGATACAGACTCATTACATGAGAAAATACTCCGGCTGAAAGAAGAGAAAAACGCAATCATTCTCGCCCATAATTACCAGCGTGATGAGGTGCAGGACATTGCAGACCATACCGGTGATTCTTTAGAGCTTTCACGCATAGCCTCAAATATTGATTGTGACATCATTGTATTCTGCGGGGTAAACTTCATGGCTGAAAGCGCGTCCATCCTGTCACCTGAAAAGATGGTCCTTCTGCCTGAAGTCAAGGCCTGTTGCCCCATGGCGGACATGGTAACCGTCAGCGGAGACAGGGGCATCAAAAACTACTTCCCCGGATATGAATACACAGGCGGATACAGGTATCCGGCAGACTTCACACTGAAAGATATCAAAAAGCTCCACCCCGGGGTCCCGGTAGTAACGTATGTTAATACCACCGCCGACGTCAAGGCAGAAAGCGATATATGCTGCACATCCGCAAACGCGGTAAAGATAGTTGAATCGCTTGATACTGACAGGGTCATTTGCATCCCGGACAAAAATCTCTCTGCATGGATCGCAAAAAATACAGAAAAAGAGATAATAGCCTGGGACGGATTCTGCCATGTACACGACAGAGTCTCGGCAGCCGATGCGGACAAGGCCCGGGCTGAACATCCAAACGCGGTTTTACTCGCACATCCTGAATGCAGGATGGAAGTGCTTGAAAAGTCTGACCACGTGACAAGTACATCAGGCATGCTGAGATACGCGAAGGAGTCTGATGCAACGGAATTTATTGTGGGCACAGAAACAGGTCTGATGTACGGCCTTAAGAAAGAGAACCCGGACAAAGTTTTTTATCCACTGAGAAAAGACATGGTCTGTCCGAACATGAAAAAAACGTCCCTCCAGAGTGTTTTGCATGCGCTCGAAAGTGAGACTTACAAAATAAAGGTCGCGGAAGAGATACGGGTCCCTGCCAAGAGGGCCCTTGACAGGATGCTTGACGTAACATAAGGAAAACATCGGATATTGCAGTTAAAAAAGCTTAACAAGCCGGGCCCGGCGGGTTTATGAGAGAAAGGCTGAGGTCTCTTGAAGGCTCTTTGTATCTTCGACATTCAAAACTTTCAGATCCCTGTCTATCTTCCTGATAAGCCCTTTGAGCACAGTCTTGGGCCCCACCTCAATGAATGTCTCTATGCCATATGAAATCATCGCCCTGACCGAATCCTCCCAGAGGAGCGGGCTGCTGAGTTGACGCACAAGCGACTCTTTTATAGAACCTGCATCTTCAAGAAACAGGGCATCCGCATTATTCACAACCGGCATCTGCGGGGGATGGATATCAACACTGTCAAGCAGTTCAGACAGCCTGAGTGAAGCAGGCTCCATTAATTTGCAGTGTGAAGGCGCAGACACAGCGAGGGCAATCGCCCTCCGGGCCCCGGCTTCATCAGCCAGTTTCATGGCTTCTTCAACAGCAGGCGTTTCACCGGCAATGACTACCTGCCCGGGGCAGTTAAAATTGGCAGGCGCAACATACCCTGCCTGGACAGAATCACATATCCTGATTATTGATTCCCTGTCAAGGCCGAGCACAGCGGCCATCAGCCCCTTGCCCGCAGGCACCGCTTCCTGCATAAAGCTTCCCCTTTTTTCTGTAAGTTTTACAGCATCGGTAAATGATAAGGCCCCGGACGCGGTAAG
>JAJRVB010000226.1 GCA_024277515.1 Nitrospirota bacterium
AGAGGAGTAAATCCTGAATGCAGTCCGCTTGTGGGTTCCCCGTCAATCGGCAGCAATTCTACATAACGCCACAGGTTTTGAGGCCGCGACAGTACCCTCTCACGAGTCAATACCTCTCTTATTCCATCGTAATCATATACAACTTCCAGAGGGCCGAAACAGAACTCGCAGACGTATACAGGATCAACCGCATATTCCCTGCCGCACTCTCTGCATTTAAGCCCCTTTACAAAACCCATTTTTTATCGCCTCCGTAAATAAAACATCGTGTTTGTTATTTCTTTTTAAAAAGCTGGTCCCAACCAGCTCATAACTGTCGTTATATTGAACAATACTCTTCCGGCAAGTCCTTTAAATCAGTGATCGTGGGTTCTTTGCCGCAGACCGGACATTTATCGTTCTTTGGTATCTTTACCTTTCTGAAATTTACACCGAGTGCATCATATATTAACAGATTCCCCTTTAAGGGCTCCCCTTTCCCGATAATTAATTTCAGGACCTCGGTCGCCTGAAGCGCACCGATCACGCCCGGCAGCACACCCAGCACACCCGCCTCCTGGCATGAAGGGACCAGCCCCGCGGGAGGGGGTTCCTCAAAAAGGCACCGGTAGCACGGCCCGTCATGCGGTAATATGGTCGTGACCTGTCCCTCAAATCTGAGTATTGCACCGCTCACGAGAGGTTTATTGAGCATGACGCACGCATCATTGATAAGGTATCTTGTCGGGAAATTGTCCGTTCCGTCAACAATAATGTCATAATCCTTAAACAGGTCCAGAATATTTTTACTGTTCAGTCTTTCCTTGATCGCAATAACATTGACATCAGGATTCAAAGCCTCAAAGGTCTGTTTGGCTGAATCAGCCTTGTTCACATCGACTGTCTTTACGCTGTGCGCTATCTGCCGCTGCAGGTTGCTGAGTTCAACATGGTCATTGTCCACCATCGCGATTGTGCCCACACCGGCTGCGGCAAGGTAATACCCTACCGGACAGCCAAGCCCCCCTGCCCCGGCTATTAACACCTTTGCCTCTGATATTTTCTTTTGCCCCTTGCCCCCTACCTCGGGCAGGATAATGTGTCTGCTGTATCTCTTTAACTGTTCTTCAGTAAAATCCATCAGTCTTCTACCTCTTTTTTTATTTGAATGATCCATTCCCTCTCATTTATTTTCTCTTCTTTCAGGACAGTATGACCATAATTCAGCATCGCCTTGGGGATGCTGTCGGCCGCCTCGGGATAATCAAGGATAATCTCCATTACCTGTCCGACCTCTATGCTTTCAATCCCCAGTTTGGACTTTACAAGCGTATAGGGGCATACTTCTCCCCGTATATCAAGTGTCTTGTCTATTTTTATATCTTCCATTTATGATTCATCTCCTTCTACTCTCAGATACATGGGCATCCCGGACACAATAGAGAGCTTTTTGATATCTCTCAGCGCCTTCATCATCTCTTTTTCTCTCGCGTTATGAGTCATCATCACCAGCGGCACTGCCCGTTCTTTCTTTCGACCCTTCTGTATCATGGATTTAATGCTAATGTTGTTCATGCCGAGAATGCCCGAAATTTTCGAGAGCACCCCCGGTTTGTCAATCGCAGAAAACCTGAGATAATAACTCGTCCTGATATCCTCCATTTTTCTGATCTTCAGGCCGGAATTTCCGTGCATATTAATGCCCCTGATTCTCTCGGTTGAGCCTGAAGCAATATTTTTTGCAATGTCCGCTATGTCACTCACAACCGCGCTTCCGGTCGGCATCTCTCCTGCCCCTTTACCATAGTATATTCCGTCCCCTGATGCGTCTCCTTCTACAAAAATTGCGTTAAAGACACCGCTCACACCTGACAGCAGATCATCTGCGGGCATCATGGTGGGATGTACGCGGAGCTCTATCTCCTTTTTATCCTTCTTCGCGATCGCGAGCAGTTTTATCCTGTATCCAAACTCCGAAGCAAACTGAATGTCAAGCGGCGTAATTCCGGTAATACCTTCAGTGTAAACCTTTTTAAGAGAAATTGGTATCCCGAATGCGAGTGATGCGAGGATGGCAAGCTTGTGAGCAGAGTCGACCCCCTCTATATCAAATGCCGGATCAGCCTCGGCATATCCAAGCGCCTGGGCTTCACTGAGTGTACTTTCAAAGTCTACCCCCTCCTCTGTCATCTTTGTCAAAATATAATTGGCAGTACCATTGATTATTCCATATATATTATTGATACTGTTGCCTATAAGCGATTCCCTGACGACTTTAATAATGGGTATGCTTCCGGCAACTGAAGCCTCAAATCCTATGTCCACCCTGTTTTTCTCAGCAGCACTGAAGATGTCCCTGCCTTCCTCTGCGAGGAGGGCCTTATTGGCAGTCACCACATGCTTCCCATTTTCAAGCGCCCTTATAATGATCTCTTTTGCCGGATGGATACCCCCGATAAGCTCAACAATAATATCAATATCCGGATCATTCAATACCGTGTCCGTGTCTTTTGTCAGCATCCCCTTGGGCAGTTTGATGCCCCTGTCCCTTCGGATGTCCGGATCAGCGATATGTTTCAACACAATAGGGACACCCGATTTTCTTTCAAGCTCTGCACGCTTTTTCATAAGGATCCGCGCAGTTCCCGTGCCTACGGTGCCGAATCCTATAATGGCTACTTGTACAGTCCGTTTCTTCATTTTTTCCTCATTTATTCAGATGGCTGCATTATAATTAAATATTTACCTGAACAGGTATTATGCTCAAAATAGCTCGATTTATTCAAGGGATGGGGAGGATTTAAAAAAGCA
>JAJRVB010000227.1 GCA_024277515.1 Nitrospirota bacterium
AGCAGTTTCAGTGTCGTCACCGGCAGAAGAACCGAAAAGAACGAGCAAGTCAATGCCGCTCTCCCTGCAAAAGCTCTTTATCCCTCTGGTTTTCATATTTTTAATGTTAAGGGAGGGAGGGGGTATTGTCAAGGAATTTATCGGGGTCAGGTCTTTCATTTTGCTATTTTGAATTTAAGAACCCAATCATTTAATATAGACAAGCATCAAATCCGGGGACATGGTTCAGATATTGGCAAGACCACTTCGTATACAGTATGATGGCGCATTGTATCATGTGACCTCAAGAGGCAATGAGAGGAAGGAGATCTTCAAAGACACCTCAGATCGGCACTTATTTCTTGATATTCTGTCAAAAGTAAACAAACGGTACAATTGGCATTGTCATTCATATTGTCTTATGGACAATCATTATCACACCGTTATAGAAACCATTGACGGGAACCTGTCAGAAGGTATGAGACAGTTGAACGGGATATATACTCAGGCATTCAACCGGCGGCATAAGAGGGTTGGACATGTATTTCAGGGCAGATACAAATCAATATTGATTCAGAAAGAAAGTCATTTATTGGAGGTATGCCGGTATGTTGAATTAAATCCTGTGAGGGCAGGAGTGGTGCAGAATCCTGAAGAATGGCAATGGAGTAGTTACCGGGCAACAGCTGGAATTATGAAAGGGCATTCATGCCTGACAAGAGAATGGATATTGGGGCAGTTTGGTAATAGACGAAGACAGGCTGAAAGGCAATACAGGAAATTTATAGAGTCTGGCAGAAGGACAAAGAGCATATGGGAAAAAGTACAACATCAAAGTCTCCTGGGAGAAAAAGATTTTGCGGAGTCACTGAAAGGATATGTGAAAGGGTATGATGAAATACAAGAGATTCCCAGGAAGCAGCGGTTCATGAACAGGCCGTCGCTTCAAGAATTATTCGAGAATACTACTGCCAATAAGAAGAAGAGGAATGAAAAGATTCAGACTGCAAACTATGAGCATGGATACAGTCAGAAAGAGATTGCAGATTACCTGGAGATGCATTATTCTACGATAAGTAGATTAATCAACAATAAAGTAAAGAAAACATCAAAATGAAAGACCTGACCCCAAAAACCGGACTCGATATATTTGAGAAAAACTGGCCCAGGCAATTAAAAGGAGCCAGGGCGGGGTTGCTCGTTCACCCGGCGTCTGTGAACAGAAGGCTGGAGCATGCGGTTGACTGTTTTCTTAAATCCAATAAAATTAAACTGAAAACCCTTTTCGGTCCCCAGCATGGAATACGCGGGGAGACCCAGGACAACATGGTTGAATGGAAAGGGTTTAAAGATAAAAAAACAGGACTCCCTGTTTACAGCCTCTACAGCCGCACCCGCAAACCGGGGCCTTCCATGCTAACGGATATAGATGTAATGATAATTGATATGCAGGATGTGGGATCACGCTATTACACGTTCATATGGACTATGGAATTATGCATGCAGGCATGTCATGAGTCCGGTAAATCCGTTGTTATCCTTGACAGGCCGAATCCTCTTGGGGGAAGCCTTATTGAAGGCCCTGTGCTTGATACGGCCTATGCATCATTTGTCGGACAGCGCCCGCTGCCTGTGCGTCACGGAATGACAACAGGAGAAATAGGCAGTTACATGAAGAATGAATTTTATCCGTCTCTGGATTTTCACGTTGTTCCTCTTCAGGGGTGGGAGCGGAAGATGTGGTTCAGCGAGACGGGTCTGCCATGGATTATGCCTTCTCCCAATATGCCGACACTGGATACGGCGGCAGTTTATCCTGGTATGTGTCTGCTGGAAGGGACTAACTTAAGCGAAGGGCGAGGTACAACACGGCCCTTTGAGATATTCGGGGCTCCATTTATTGAGCCTGACATCCTTGTGAAGGAACTCGGGACATTTAAACTTCCCGGCGTTGTCTTCAGGCCGATGTTTTTTCAACCGACTTTTCAAAAGCATGCAGGCAGACTCTGCGGAGGGGCACAGATCCATGTTGTCAACAGGAATACATTTAAACCGTTCAAGACAGGCGCTGCAATAATCACGGCAATTCATGGTCTTTATCCAAAGAAGTTTAAGTGGAACAGGCCGCCCTATGAATATGAAACAGAGAAGATGCCGATAGATATACTTGCAGGCACGGACAGGCTCAGAAAAGATATTGAAGCCGATAAATCACTTGACAGGATGGAGGAGTGGTGGAAGGCGCAGTGTCTTGAATTTCAGAAAAAAAAGCGAAAAAAATATCTGATATATGAATGATGGAATAAATGTTTTTATCCTGGCCGCCGGTCTGGGTGAAAGGCTTCGGCCTGTTACGGACCACATTCCCAAACCGCTTATGCCTGTTCTGGGCAGACCCGCCTTGCAGTATGTTCTTGATAATGTATCACTCCTGCCTTTTAATAAAATCGGGATAAATCTCCATCATAAAAAAGAGGCCGTTGAACAATGGGTTTCGCAATGCGCGTTAAAAGAAAAAATCATCCTCTTCCCTGAAAGGTCAATCCTTGGTACGGGCGGGGCACTAAAGAATGCAGAAGGATTTTTGAGAGAGGGGACTTTTCTTGTGCACAACTCCGACATACTTTCACATATTGACCTGGGAAGGCTGCTTGAACATCATTATTCATCAAAAAATATTGTGACACTGGCAGTTCATGATTATCCGAAATTTAACAATCTTGTCATCGATGAGAATGGATCCTTAAAAGAAATTAAAAAGAGAGAGACTCCACAGCTGCCTGATGGAAAGAGATCGGCCTTTACAGGCATTGCTCTCTATGAACCTGATTTCCTGAAGCGCCTGCCCGCAGGGGTTTCCAGTGTTGTGGATGCGTGGCTGAATGCTGTGAGCGCCGGATACAGGATCGGCACAATGGATGTAACCGGATGTCATTGGAGCGATATTGGAACGCCGTCCGCTTATGCGTCCGCGGTGTTTGATATGCTGAGGAATGAGGGGGAAGTTATCTTTATTCATCCGTCGATAAGTAATTGCCATGATATCGATTTGGAGGGGCATGTTGTGATTGAAGATGGATGCATAATTGATAAAGGTGTTTCACTCAAAAACTGCATCCTGCTTCCGCATAGCTGTATTGAAACAGGGGTAGGGGC
>JAJRVB010000228.1 GCA_024277515.1 Nitrospirota bacterium
AAAAGGCCATTTTTATGGCCACTCCTACAATCAGGAAGGCAAAGGCGCCAATGACAACTTTGGAGCCGTACAGGCCGGGCAGCAGCTCAGACAGGTCAGCCATATTAAGTGAGCCGGTTGCCATATAAAGGTATCCGACTCCGAGCAGGTAGAAGCAGGCGCCGATTGTGCCCATGATCACATAATTAAAACTGGCGAGCGGCGCTCTGTCATCTCCTACTGCTATGAGAGCATATCCTGCAAGGGATGCGATCTCAAGGAAGACAAAAAGATTAAACGCGTCACCCGTTGCCAATATTCCCAGGAGTCCGGTTACGAGTAAGAGAAAGATCGTATAGAATTGGTTAATCTTACCAGACAGTTCTTTTTCAATGCTCGCTCTTGAATATACGGCAACGACAAGGCTGATAAAGGATACAATAACAAGCATGAAGGCGTTGAGGTGATCTATAAAATATGTTATTCCCCAGGGAGGGGCCCAGCCGCCAAGCCTGTAGGTAATGTCGCCATGCTCTAAAACTGTATTCAGAATGGCAACAGATAAAAGCAGGCACGCGCTGAGGGTGGCAACCGTAAAGGGATAACAGAGCTTTTTCCTCCATAACCCGGTTATGAGGTTGATAAGGGCTGCCATCAAGGGAAGTATTATGAGTATAACAGGGGCGTGTTGTATCATTTTCCGTCTTCAGTTCTCAGGATTTCCAGTATCTCATCCTCTTCAAGAGTGTTGTATCTTCTATAGATCAATATCAGCAGGGCTATGGCAACCCCGAATGTGCTCACCATGACCACTATAGCGGTAAGCATCAGCACATGCGGCAGGGGATTCATATATTGGGCAGTATGAATAATGTCCGCGGCCTCGCCATGTCCATGCTGAATAATGGGAATAGTGGCGCCCCTTTTTGATGCGATAGAGACGAAAAAAAGTATTATCGCCGTCTGGAATATATTCATTCCCAAAACCTTTTTTACCAGATTTGTTTTGGCTATCATGGCATAGAACCCTATCATCATAATTATTATGTACATCCAGTAATTGTATTTACTTATGATGAAATCCATGACATCCATTATCTCTCTTCTCCTTCTTCATGCTGACCTCCAGAGGCGATATTAAGGAAGATTGAGATCATAACAGCCATTACCGTGAACCCGACCCCGATCTCAACACCAAGGATGCCCAGGGATCTTGCATGTGCAGCATCCACCGGTAGAATTTTATAGAGTATTCCGTAATCCAGGTAATTTGCACCAAGTATAAGACAAAGAAGACCGATTCCTGCGTAAATAATTACACCAAGGCTGCAGAATATGGTGTTTAATTTCTCACTCAGCTGCTTTTTCACCTCTTTTATATCATAGGCCAGTGCCATCAGTATTAAACTTGCAGCAAGGATGCAGCCGCCCTGAAAACCTCCGCCGGGGCTGTAATGTCCATGAGCAATAACATACAGGCCGTAAAGCTGGATGAACGGAGTAACTGCCCGGCAAACTGTCTTAATGATCACACCCTCAAAATCTCTGATCATTTCTCTCTCCTTAAAAGCATCATACATACAACTCCTGCAGTGAAGATAACCACGGTCTCACCAAGAGTATCATAACTTCTGTAATCAGCAAGCACTGCCGTGACAATATTGGGTGTTGCTGTTTTTTCATAAGCTTCCTGGATATATACAGGTGATACGTGGGTGCTGGCAGGGGAGGAAGGGTCACCAAAGTCAGGCATGTCAAGCGTAGCATATGCCAGCAGGGCCGTTGTCATCAGTATTGAAATAAAAGTCAAAAACCTCAATCCTTTGTCCTCCTGGAAGTATGATATATAGCACCGATAAAGAAAGCCGTACTGATGCCCGCTCCCACAGTGGCCTCGGTAAAGGCAACATCCACCGCGCCCATCTCAGCCCAGACAAGACACAAAAGAAAACTGTAAGCGCCAAAAAGTATGGCGGAACTCAGGAGGTCCTTCACGCTGATTGCAGCCAGGGCACATATAACTACTATGATGAGAAGTATAATATCCAGTTGCCAGATCATTTGGATGTCTCCTTCTTTTCCCATGGCTTTACATCGCAATTCAGCGCTGCCTTGGTAATGGCATGAGTGGCAGTGGGATTGACAATGAAAATAAAGAGTGCTATGAGCAATATTTTTATGCTGATCAGTATGGCATCAAATGAAAATCCGTGATGGAGATTATACAGAGCCAGCCCTGCAAGTGTCAGAAATGCTCCCAGTGTATCGCCTTTCCCGGCGGCATGCATCCTTGTATAAAAATCGGGAAATCGCAGAAGCCCGATGGTTGCTGTAGTAAAGAAAAAAACTCCCGTTACGATAAAGATTACGGCCAGGACAGCCATCTATTTCCCCCCCCTGTTTTTTATGTATCTGGAGCCGGGGATAATGCTCTTCCTTCCGCGGAAGAATTTTGCCGCGGCAAGCGTAGCGATGAAATTAAGAAATGCATACGCAAGTGCAATATCCAGAAACATATCACTCCTTTTATAGATGAAGCCCATAAGGGCAAGGATAATAGTGGTCTTGGTGCCGATTGCGCTTATACTTATTATCCTGTCTAAAACAGTGGGCCCGGCTATGCCTCGGTAAAGAGCGAGAATAACCAGGAGACATAAGAACATCGCTATGTATATAAAAAAACTCTCCATCTATGCCTCGTCAAATATATCTGCTACTTTATCTTCCATCTCTCCTGACATAAGGTCATCTGCCACTTTCCTGCTAAGGGTATGAACAATATATTCCCCGTCGATGATATCCGCGGTAATGGTGCCGGGAGTCAGGGTGATGGAGTTGGCAAACGTTACCAGCGCAATATCACTTTTTAATTTGGTTTTATATTTTATTATCTTTGGCTCTATGGGCATCTTTGGGCTGAGAACAAGAGATGCAACATGGATATTGGACAGTATGATCTGATATAACAGCCAGGGGACGTATTTAATGAAACGGATGGACTCTGCTATAATCTTTGTAGATACCTTTTTACGCTCTATAAACAGGCCGTGCGACATAAACGTTACAAATGCAGAAGAGATAATCCCAAGAGAGAGGTGAAATGCATCGAACTTGCCGGACCATATTATCCAGTGAAGGTAAAGAACGGAAAAAAGTATTATGTGTTTCATTTACTTGAAAGAGTGATTTTGCAAGGTTTCAAAAAAGCATTCGCAATAATTAATGTCGTCATGTATAGTAATTTTGAAGAAATATGAATCCTTCATTTTTGACGAATGTCTGAGTTGTTGTTCAAGCATTCATACACTTTCCTTGATTTATAATGATTGAATTTAAAAAACGGGACAATGTAAATAATACCGGCTGCGACGGGCTTTAGTTTATAAAAATGTGTTGTATAAATCAATAAAATTCCTGAAGTTATAGGTTGATTTTATAGGGTTATAAATATAATTACTTTCGTTTTATGTGTAAGATACTTAAATTAAATTGATAAAAGGATTACTCTATAAGCGCCGAGGTTTTGTTGAAAATATAGAAAATGCCGACAATCCTGATTACCAATGATGACGGGATCTCCTCTCCCGGGATCCGGATCCTGTCCAGGGCCCTTAAGTCTTTGGGTGATGTGTATATCGTTGCTCCTGAAACCGAACAGAGTGCGGTTGCGCATGCACTGACTCTTCACAGACCTTTAAAATCAGAGAAAACAGGAAAGAACACTTATTACATAAACGGCACTCCAACAGACTGCGTAATTATAGGGGTAAATAAACTGCTTCCCTCAAGGCCTGACATTATTGTTTCGGGCATTAACAACGGGGGCAATCTTGGAGATAATGTTACGTATTCCGGTACAGTGGCTGCGGCAATTGAAGGGACTTTACTCGGCATTCCTTCTATTGCCGTTTCCCTTGTAACCGAATATCAGGTCAATTCCGGACCACGCAGGTTATTCGCAGGATTTCAGAGGGCTGCTGAATGTGCAAAAGAGACTGTGCAAAAGATTAATAACATAGGATTACCAAAGGATACATTACTGAATATAAATGTACCTTTCGGCAAGGCAATAAGGGGAACAAAAGTTACAAGACAGGGCAAGCTTGTTTATGATAATGGAATTCAGGAACTTTCTGATCCACGAGGCAGGGAATATTACTGGATAGGAGGTGGTGAGCCTCAATGGAAAAAAGGTGGAGACACAGACCTTGACGCCATTTATAATGACTATATTTCTATTACACCTGTTCACCTTGATTTTACTAATTACAGGGCTTTGAAATATATGGAGAAGAACTGGAAGTTTTGAAAGAAAGGATTCAAGAGGTCAAGCGATTCAAGTGAAAAGATATGATGTTATTATTGTAGGCGCGGGACCTGCCGGGATCTTTGCAGCCCTTGAGCTTGTGTCGTCTGTGAAGGATATCAGGGTCCTCATGATTGAAAAGGGCCTGGATATTGACCGGAGGACCTGTCCTTCCTCGCTCAGGGATGAGTCATGCAGTTCATGCCCCGAGTGCGGGCTTTTGTGCGGGTGGGGAGGCGCGGGTGCATTCAGCGACGGCAAACTGAGCCTGTCAAG
>JAJRVB010000229.1 GCA_024277515.1 Nitrospirota bacterium
GCAAAGGATTTGGCAAGCACTGCCTTAATCCCGAGATACATCGGGGCCAGGGCCGCATGCTCCCTGCTTGACCCCTGTCCGTAATTTACTCCTCCAAGCACAAGCCCCCCGCCCGATGCCTTTGCCCGTGCCGGAAAGTCCGGGTCCACTTTGGAAAAGACATATTCTGAAATGGCCGGGATATTCGATCTCAGCGGCAGGATCTTTGACCCGGCAGGCATGATATCGTCTGTTGTTATATTGTCTCCCACCTTTAATACGATTCTGGATATCAGGGAGTCTTCAAGCTGGCCCTTGACAGGAAACGGTTTGATGTTCGGCCCCCTTTTAATCTCCACATCTTTGGTTTCTTCAGACGGCGGCAGGATCATTGAATCATCAATGATGTATCTCTCCGGGAGTGAAAACGACACAGGTCCTTTCAGTATATCGCGCGGGTCGGTGATCCTGCCCGCAATTGCTGATGCAGCGGCAGTAAGCGGACTGCACAGGTAAGCCCGGTCATTGACAGTACCGCTCCTTCCCGGAAAATTTCTGGTAAACGTCCTGAGTGTGATTGTATCCGTAGCAGGCGACTGACCCATGCCTATGCACGGCCCGCATGTGCATTCAAGTACCCTCGCACCTGCAGCAACAAGGTCCGCCAGCGCCCCGTTTTCCGCAATCATCTGTAATGCCTGACGGGAACCAGGACTGATCGTGAGACTTACATCAGGATGGACCTTATTGTCCTTAAGAATCTGCGCCGCGGCCATCAGGTCCGCATAGGATGAATTTGCGCAGCTGCCGATGCAGACCTGCCCTATGGGCTTCCCCTCCACCTCCCTGACACGCACAACATTGTCCGGGCTTGACGGAGCTGCCGTGAGCGGCTCCAGCAGACCAAGGTCGATCTCCATGATCTCATCATATTCCGTATCTGAATCAGGTTTGAGCTCCACCCACGACTCTTCACGCTGCTCTGCCCTGAGAAAGGCGAGTGTCTGCTCATCAGACGGGAATAAAGAAGTCGTTGCACCCAGCTCCGCCCCCATATTCGTAATAGCAGCCCGCTCCGGGACAGTAAGGTTTTTTATTGCTTCACCGCCGTATTCTATAATTTTCCCCACCCCGCCCTTGACAGTCAAACGCCTGAGCACTTCAAGTATCACATCCTTTGCGCTGACTCCCGGACCATATACGCCTTTCAGATTTATCCTCACAATTTCCGGCATGACAAGCCAGAATGGTTCCCCTGCCATGGCAAGCGCCACGCTCAGACCGCCGGCGCCTATGGCGATCATGCCCATGGAGCCCGCGTTCGGGGTATGGCTGTCCGAGCCGAGCAGGGTCTTTCCCGGACGCGCAAACCTTTCCATATGGACCTGATGGCAGATGCCGTTACCGGGCCGTGAATAATACAACCCGTACTTCTCAGCAATTGATTTTAAAAAACGGTGGTCATCCGCATTCTCAAAACCGGACTGCAGGGTATTATGGTCAACATAACTGACAGATAGTTCTGTCTTCACCTTAGGGACCCCCATAGCCTCAAATTCGAGATATGCCATAGTGCCAGTCGCATCCTGTGTCAATGTCTGGTCTATCGATATTGCAACTTCACTGCCTGCCTTCATTTTCCCTGACACAAGGTGTGAAGATATGATTTTCTGCGCAACATTCATTGAGAATCTCCTTCTGCAAATAATTTCGAGTGGATGTTAAACATTACCGGAAATAAAGTGTAATGCAAGCGGCCTTTTTTTTCAACAGAACACTGCCGGCAGGGCAGGGTGTCCGATTCTTGTGCGTATCGATCATATCAGAACATCCATGCCTTTGCGTGTTAGCGCAATTATGCTTATCGTGATCGTGTCATAACAACCGTCACAATGTTGTAATTATGACACAACCGGAAGCATGCCCTTAAATCTTTCCCTTTAAATTCAACAAAACTTCTCAGGTAAGAAACTTGCATGTAAATATATAAGGAGGAGACCAATGTCATCCAAAGAAGAAACAACAGTTCAATCTAAAAAATCCAGTATCAATCCCTTCTCAATAATTGAGGACATCCTCAAAAAAAGAAGCATGAAAAAACGCAAGAAAGAACTCCAGCTTCAGCTGGCAATTCTTTCAGGCGGCATAACAAGAATGAAGTAACAAAGGCACTGCCGGGTTACGATTTATCCTGCCTGCCGGGGCCGTTCATTTGTATGTGTGCGTTGTCCGCAGTGTGACGCTCACCATTTGACGGTTGTTCCACGTTGTTTTACCTTCCTATCCTGTATAATGATATAAATTGGAAATATATTCTTTAAATGGAGGTGTAATATGGATGCCATTGAATGCATAAGGACGCGGAAAAGCATAAGAGGCTTTAAGCCCGATCCCGTATCAACTGAAATTTTAAAGAAAGTCATTGAGGCGGCACAATGGAGCCCTTCTTACAAAAACAGCCAGCCTTGGGAGATCATCGTATTATCAGGCGGAAAAAAAGAGGGCCTTACGCAGATTCTCATTGACCTGTTTGGAAGGGACACTCCTCCCTGTCCTGATATTCCTGAACCCGGTTCCTGGCCTGATCGTGAGAATAAGCATATCGCCGACCTGTACAGAAAACGTGCCAAGGTCTCCGGGATTGATCTTGGTGATCCTGAGGTATTGAAGAAGGCAAAGATAGCAAACTTTAACTTCTACAGGGCGCCGCATGTTATCTATCTCTTTCAGGAAGCGTCATTGCCGCTGTGGTCATTATTTGACCTCGGCCTTTTTGCACAGAGCCTTATGCTGTCTGCGCACGCACATGGTCTGGGGACCGTGCCGCAGGCATTCGCCACCGATTATGCCCGGGACATCAAGAAGTTTCTCGGCATCCCGGAAACAAAGAGGCTTGTCCTCGGCATATCCATTGGATATCCGGATCCTGAATCTCCGGCAAACTCCTTCCGGACCGACCGGGCGGAAATGGGAGACATAGCGAGATGGGTTGAATAGGAGAAACAGCACTGACATATTTGAAGTTCATGGTGCAAACCTGCGCTCTCTTATTTTTTTGAATAAATAAAGTTGAAAATGTTATCATAAGTCTGAAGTTCGGAAGTTTTTGAATCTGTAAAGGCCGCAAAGACTTTTAGCTTTGAGGCCTTTTTATTTTGTACGCACTCATTCTGATACTTTAATTTATGAAGAAGGAGGAAAGAAAAGGATGCCAAGCGGAACAGTAAAGTGGTTTAATGAATCCAAGGGATACGGTTTTATTTCAAGTGAAGACGGCAGTGACGTATTTGTTCATTATTCTGCCATAACAGGCGATGGTTACAAGAGCCTTGCCGAATTCGATTCAGTGAGCTTTGAAGTTGAGCAGGGACCAAAAGGTCCTAAAGCCATCAATGTCGTAAAAGAGTAAAGAACTCCATTCAAACCGTTTGAGCTGCCCGCCGGTTCAAACGGTTTGAATTATCTCCCATCCATTAACAACCCCGGGGCAAACAAATTGCTTGTTTCTGTTATTATATGGCATGACTCATATTTCATTTAAGAAAATATGCGTGATTTTTGTCAGCATGCTGACATGCCTCCTGCTTCCACTCTCGCATTCATATGCTGAAGACTTTGACATATGGCTTGCCGAACTCAGGGCAGAGGCCTTGACCAGAGGCATCTCCGAGTCAACGCTCGATGCGGCACTCACAGGGCTTCAGCCGATTAAACGGGTTATTGAACTTGACCGAAATCAGCCTGAGTTCAAGAAAGACTACTGGAGTTATATTAAAATGACCGTGACTGATTACCGTATTCAGAAGGGCCGCAGACTGCTTGAGAAACATAATGCGCTGCTTCAGGATGTAAAACAGCAGTATGGCGTACAGCCCCGTTTTCTGGTCGCGATATGGGGGATGGAGACAAACTTCGGGAAACACCTCGGGAGTTTCTCCGTTATACAGTCGCTCGCCACACTCGCCTATGATCCGAGGAGGAGCAGTTTTTTCCGCTCGGAACTCTTTCACGCCCTTAAAATTCTTGATGAAGGACATATCGATCCGTCCGGCATGCAGGGTTCGTGGGCCGGCGCCATGGGACAGCTACAGTTCATGCCGTCAACATTCACCGGTTATGCAGTGGATGCTGACGGGGACGGCCGCAAGGATATCTGGCACACACTCCCTGATGTATTCGCGTCAGCCGCCAATTATCTTGCGAAATATAATTGGGACGGAGACAGGACCTGGGGAAGGGAAGTGAAACTGCCTGCGGACTTTGATCAGGGCCTCATCGGGATGAAAATCAATAAACCCCTCTCTGAGTGGCAGGCCCTCGGCATACGCAGGATAACCGGAAATAATTTGCCTCAGGTCAAAATCAATGCGTCAGTCGTCGTACCTGCAGGCATGGACGGTCCCGCCTTTCTGGTATATCAGAACTACCGGGCCATATACAGATGGAATCGCTCTCATCTTTATTCCCTGGCAGTTTGCCGCCTGTCCGATAAACTTCGATAAACCTTCAAAAGTGATCGCCCATTTCTTGATTAAGCATAGCAATCTGTTATATAGTTTTCTGGTACTAATTTAACCTGTTTTGAGAGGTCAACGCGGTGAAAAGAACACTTTTGCTGAATATTGCTGTTTTACTGCTGACCATATCTGCGGCAGAAGGTGCAGACTGGCTCTCTTTTCTTGAAAACGATAATGGAGACAAACTGTTCGTTGATATGGACAGCATCAGGCGCACATCGCCTGACACTGTCAGGCTGCAAAAAAAAGTAGTGCCGGGCGGTTCTTCAGATATAGACGCGCTGGTGAGTGATATAGTAATGGACTGTAAGCGCAGACAGATAAAATATCTCACGGAAACCACACACTTTAAAAACGGCAAAACCGCTGCACACGCGCAGGGCAGGGGATTCCGTCAGATCACGGGTAAGGACATTGATGAATCATTACTGGAACTCGTCTGCAGCCTGAAGAAAAAATAGGAGGATTACATGAGGGCCAAAAACATACTGGAGACTATAGGAAACACGGAACACGTAAGAATTAATAATTTGTTCGGCGGTCAGGCGGAAGTATGGATGAAACTGGAGCGCTCAAACCCCGGCGGAAGCATCAAGGACCGCATCGCGCTCTCAATGATTGAAGATGCAGAGCAGAGGGGCCTGCTTACAAAAGAAAGTGTAATTGTGGAGCCGACCTCCGGCAACACAGGCATAGGGCTTGCCATGGTTGCCGCTGTAAAGGGATACAAGCTTATCCTTGTCATGCCCGAATCCATGTCGGTTGAACGCCGCACCCTGATGTCGACTTATGGAGCGGAATTTGTGCTGACGCCAAGGGAAAAGGGGATGAAGGGCGCTGTGGACAGGGCAGCGGAGATGGTCAGTGAGGTGCCGAACGCATGGATGCCCCAGCAGTTCGAAAATGATGCGAATACCGAGGTGCACAGAAAGTTTACCGCACAGGAAATCCTCAGTGATTTTCCTGAAGGGATAGATTATCTTATTACCGGTGTGGGGACAGGCGGCCACATAACCGGATGTGCGGAAATTCTTAAGAAAGAGATGCCCGGACTCAAAGTCTACGCAGTAGAGCCTGATCTCTCCCCGGTCCTGAGCGGGGGCAAGCCCGGCCTTCATCCCATTCAGGGCATCGGCGCGGGGTTCATACCGGGCATTATGGAACTGGACCTCCTGGACGGCATTATCCAGGTCACAAAGGATGATGCGTTTTCTTACGCAAAAAGATGCGCAAAAGAAGAGGGCATCCTTGTGGGTATATCATCCGGGGCATCACTCGCGGCAGTCTCACAAAAAATAAAAGAGGCCCCCCAGGGCAGCCGCATCCTCACATTCTGCTATGACACCGGAGAACGGTATCTGTCCATTGAGGGTCTTTTCTGATGTCATACTGATGTCTGCATGACGGCTGTTCAATCCCCACTGCGGTTTATGTTATAATACTTCCGGGCGATCGTTATTCAATATACTCGTGACGCGGCTCATGCGTGCCACGAGTTTACACCGGAGCATGAGAATTTTTCGCCCGCTGAAGGAGATGGCGGTCATGAAACATATATCCGCAGTATTATGCATTTGCTTATCCCTGTTTTTCACATTTCAGACAACGGCCTCCGCAACGGATATCACTATAAACGGCAACATCCGGTTTAAATGCAATCTGCGATCCACATACATGGAAAAACATGGCTATCATTTTATCAAAGAAGTTTCATTCATGAATGCAATGAAAACCAACGTCTTTGCCGCACACGATGCAGATGTTGTGATAAAAAACAAATATGATGCCGTCCTCGGGGTTGTAAAGACTGATACGGCAGGTAATTTTACGGTCTCTGTGCCAAAGGACAATAATTATAAAATCATTGTGCAATTTCACGGCCAGGAGTTTCAGGAAGTGATTGACTATATGGATACGGAACATTTCATTGGTGACCTTGGATATTTTGAAACTGAGCAGGTAGGGGCCTGGATCGAATCAGCAATGAACAAAAACACCCTCTCAACCAAAAAAATACAATAAGAAAAATGTGCACTTCAGCTTTGTGCGGCCATTTCCGTATTGCCTATGTAATCACGCAAAAACGCCTCCTCGTCCTTGTCCCAGAAAAGGTTCATGCCGGACTCTTCTTTCAGCCTTATTAATTCATTTGCCATAATCAGCAAAAGATCTTCTGCCGATGCCCACGCAATCTGCTCATCCCTGAATTTCTCATATGTCCTGTTGTATCTCGTAGTTCTCATATCACATTCTCCTTTCAATAAATATAATCTAACCGGTGGATGTGAAGAAAATATGAATACATACCATAGGCATGGCCCCGGCCGGAACGTAACACCTGAACCTGGGAACGGCTATCCGCCACTGATTTACTGTGAACGCGGGCCCATGATCCGCTCTATAATGACCTTTGCCTTCTGCATTATGTCCTTTTCGCTTTTATGGGTCAACTGTTTTATTGCATCATCTATCGGAAACCATTTTGCCTCATCAACCTCATTATCATGGTCATCCGTGTTTCCGCCAAGATACCTCAGGAGAAAGAAGTGAACGGTCTTGTGCATCCTTATCATCTCGTCTCTAAGAAAATACCAGTACGAGATACTGCCGATATTCTCAATAATCTCACCCCACAGCCCGGTCTCCTCCCGCACCTCTCTCAAGGCAGCGGTCTCCGCGTCTTCTCCCCTGTCAATAATCCCTTTCGGCAGACACCATGCCTTTCTGCCTCTCACCGATACAATCACTACCTCAATGCCGCTGTGCGGATTTTCTTGCTCACTCCCGAGCGGACGGAATATGACACCTCCGGAAGATGTCCGCTTTTTGATTTCAGGTGGCCTGGTCATAATGTGTTACTGGTTCAGCGTCTTCTGCACCCAGGGAACGATAATCCTCATGATATCGTTATAAAACACAAATGTAATTAAGAGCAGCAGAAGGGCCATCCCTACCTTGTTTGCCCCTGCCATGATTTTTTCGTTCAGGGGCCTTCCCCGCAATGCCTCGATTGAGAGAAACACTACATGCCCGCCGTCGAGGACCGGCACCGGCAGCAAATTCAGAATCGCAAGGTTAATACTGATAATCGCAATAAAATTAAAATACGTAAACGCCCCGACAGAGGCTGCCTTGGCCGCGGCATCCACAATCAGAATCGGTCCCCCGATCTGCTTCGCCGACAAAGCCCCCGAGAAGAGTCTGACCACCACTTCAAGTGTCAGCACACACCACTCATATACCGCCTCTATCCCTTTAAGGGGCGCGGTCAATATGCTGGAGCTCTCTATCACCTTGGCGTCCATCTTCTTTGAGATACCTATCCTGCCGATCAATATGTCTTCACCTTTTTCATTCCTGGCCTTTGTCGGTTTCGGCGTGACCGTAATATCAATCAGATTTTCTCCTCTTCGCACCTTCAGTTTCAGCTCTTTGCCCGGACTTTCAGAAAAGATTTCAGCCATCGCATTCCACTCGTGAACAGATGTTCCATTGATGGAGACAATTGTGTCATCAGACTGCAGACCCGCTGCCCCGGCCGGAGAATCCTCCATTACGTTATCGATCGTCGTGGTAATGCTGTCCAGATCGGGTATGGCAACGGGAAGTTTCATGCCGAGAAAGACCGTAAAGATCAGGAAGGCAAGGACCAGATTAAAGACAGGCCCGGCCACTACAATAGCCATCCTCTTCCAGACAGGCTGGTAGTTAAATGCCCTCTTCTTCTCTTCCTCCTCAATTTCTTCTCCCGCCTCTTCACCAAGGGGCTTTACATACCCTCCGAGGGGAATTGCGGAAATCACATATTCAGTATCTCCGATTTTGCGGCCTATTATCTTCGGGCCAAACCCGAGTGAAAACTTCAACACCTTGACCCCCACAAGCTTGGCCAGGATAAAATGGCCAAGCTCATGAAAGAAAATAAGCAAACCAAAAAGTACTACCGCCCATAAAATTGTCATACGCTGTTATCTCCTAAATTCATTTAAACAGGACATGCTCAGATAATCAATGTATGTCCTGTAAACTCATATTTTCTGACTGCCATTCCGGCAGCCTGTCTGCCGGCAGGCAGGTCCTTAAGCCTTGATACATGCCTTTTTATTGTTCGTTAATCCTTTAATCATGCTCCCTGCTTTCTTTCTGGCCCACTCCGAGGCGCGTATCACTTCTTCAATGGTCTCTCCCTTACCCGCTTTATGCGCTGCCATTGTGCCGGACACGACACGGGAAATTCCCGTAAAGGATATGCTTCCATCGAGAAACGCCTCTACAGCAGCCTCGTTTGCCCCATTCAGCACACAGGGCATGGTGCCTCCTGCGCGCAGTGCATCATACGTCAGGGAAAGAGAGGGATATTTTTTCGTATCAGGTTCCTCGAATGTGAGTTGTTTTATTTCGGCCAGATCAAGCTCAGGTAAAATATTACCGATCCGGTCAGGATACGAGAGGGCATAGCTGATAGGACCCTTCATGTCCGGGACCGACATCTGTGAAATGACACTGCCGTCTATAAACCTGACCATTGAGTGAATAATGCTCTGCGGATGCAGGATAACACCGATCTTTTCAACAGGCACATTAAAAAGCCAGAATGCCTCTATCACTTCCAGCCCTTTATTCATCAGTGTGGCTGAATCAATCGAGATTTTATTTCCCATGGCCCAATTCGGATGGTTTAAAGCTTCCGCCGGTGTAACATGCTCAAGTTCCTCTGCACTCTTGTTCAGAAACGGCCCCCCTGATGCCGTGAGCACTATCTTTTCAACCTCTCCCATGTCTCTGCCGTCCAGACACTGGAACACGGCGCTGTGTTCGCTGTCAACAGGAATGATGCTGACGCCTCTTTCGGACGCCTCCGACATAATTATGCCCCCTGCCATTACAAGGGCTTCTTTTGTTGCGAGGGCTATGTCCTTGCCTGACTTTATCGCCTCATGCGTGGGGACCAGACCGGCAGAACCCACAATGGCGGATACAACGGTATCAACACCATCAAGCGTTGCAACATCAATCATCCCCTGCTCTCCTTCAACTATTTCAACAGGCGGGTTATTTAATTTAAGCCTTGCAGCCGCTGCCTCATCAAACACGGCAACCACATCAGGCCTGAACTTCTGAATCTGCTCCTCAAGCGCCGCTATATTGTCCCGGACCGCCAGGGCGGCGACCCTGAATCTGTCCGGATGCCTGGATATCACCTCAAGCGTGTTTTTGCCTATGGATCCCGTTGATCCCAGTATGGATAATGTCTTCATAGCAATATTATATTCATACGCCCTGTCCTGTCTCAGGAATACCTGACAATAAAATAAAGAACAGGCCCTGCCACGAGCATGCCGTCAAGCTTGTCAAGCACCCCCCCATGCCCCGGAATAAAGACGCTCGAGTCCTTCACCCCTGCGTCCCGTTTGAACATGGATTCAATCAGATCACCCAGCAACGCCGTTACTCCCATAACCGCACCGATTCCTGCCGCGCCGGAATATGACAGTCCGGGCATACTGAAAACAGCCTTGACAGCGACCGCCCCCAGAATACCGCCTGCCAGGCTCCCCAGGGCCCCTTCCCATGTCTTATTCGGACTGATAGCGGGGTACAGTTTGGTTTTCCCCATATATGTCCCGATGTAAAAAGCCCCTCCGTCAGCGAGCCACACTGAAGTATAAAGGAGAAATATATATTCCATCCCCTGCATTTCCGTTCTTAAAAACCACTGGAAACTCAGAAAGCCACCGATATATAAAAGTCCGACGCCCAGAGGGCCGAGTGCCTCCATGCTGCCGGAAGGGGGCATGCCTGAAAACAGTCTCACCAGCAACAGGATAAAAAAACATACGAAAATAGTCTCCAGGAAAAAAGACGGGTAACGGCAAGCAAGGTAGATGACGATGCCGCCGAGCAGAAGGCCGGGGACATATAGCCTTTTCGGAATCCTGTACATCACATAAAATTCCCATAAAGCCATGACCCCTACAACTAAAAGCAGGGACAGAAAATACGGCAGGGGAGGAAGGTAATACAGGTACGCGGCAAGGACCGGCAGGAAAAGCGCTGCGATCACATGTCTCTTTATTACCGGGCTGCTTTCCTTTTTCTTTTCCATTCTGATTCAGTTTTTCGAAGACAATGCGCCGAATCTTCTCTCCCTTTTTTTGTATTCCCCGATTGCTGATATAAACTCGTCCCTGCCGAAATCCGGCCAGTATATGTCCGTAAAATAAAATTCACTGTATGCCGCCTGCCAGAGGAGAAAGTTGCTGAGTCTCTTTTCCCCGCTGGTGCGTATGATCAGGTCCGGGTCCGGGATGCCGGCTGTATACAGACAGGACACAATCAGTTTCTCGTTTACGTCTTTGACAGGCACACCTTTTTCAACTATTTTTTTGACGGCAGACACGATTTCGGTCCGGCTGCCATAGCTGAGCGCGCTCGAGACAATGAGGCCCGTATTGTTTGCGGTAAGATCTTCGAATTCCTTCAGCAGTTTCTGTACCCCGGCAGGGAGCCTCGCAATATCACCAACCGCCCGGAAGACTACATTCTTTTTATGCAGCCTGTTCATCTCACTCTTTATAAAATTCTTGAGCAGACGCATAAGGGCATTTATCTCGGTCCTCGGCCTTAACCAGTTTTCCATTGAAAAGGTGTAAAAGGTCACTGCCTTCAGGCGCTGGTCTATGGCCGCTTCTATAATTTCATTGACCCGCTTGACCCCCTTCCTGTGCCCCTCGATCCGGGGCAGCCCCCTCTTCCTTGCCCATCGGCCGTTACCGTCCATTATGATCGCGATATGTTTAATTTTCATGGACTTCCTCTGAAGACCCGAATTTGTAGTAGTAGAGAATACTGCCGGTTGAAAATTCTCCCGCTGTTATATCACTCAGAAATGCAAACAGGTCTCCCCTCGCGATAATAAACATCTCCCTGCCATGAACCAGATAATCGGTTGCCGAGCCGGACACGTCATTAAGGACCACTTTTTCTTCCATTTCTCCGTCATTCCACCAGAGGGAGTTGACTTGAGCCTCATACGCGCCAAGCCCCGGAACCATAGCCAGCAGGGGTTTCCTCCTGACCGCCACCACCTCCTGCCCCCGGTCCGTCCTGATCACTTCAAGCCTTCCCCTGACAGACCACTTGACCACATGAGTGACAACTGAACCGGTCCTGGTTTCAAAAGTGGACCTGAAAGGTCCGTATGATGCCTCGCTCTTCCATTTGAGTGTCCCGTTATAATCAAATACATACAGATATCCATGCTCATCAAAGGTAATCAGGTCAGGCCGGCCCTCATTCTTCCAGTCAACAAAGGCAAATCCGTATATGTTCGCGGTATTTGGAAGGTTGACCGCAGATCCGGGCACAAAATGTGTTTCACTCCATTCTCCCCTGAACACCTCGGCTCCGAATATTTTATTCCGATCAAAGCGCTGCATCAGCAGCGTCTTCCCCGTGACCCTCAGAAAAAAGGGTATATCCTGTTCAATCTTCCTGTACCCTGCAGAAGGATCGTATTCGAGCACGTATGAATTCAGCATGAGATCATCTTTCCTTATTTCATTATCATCCGTATGCAGCACCCCCGCATTTACAGCGGATGTGACAAATATCTCCGACTTCCCGTTCCCGTTTACATCCAGCATATCAAGAGAGAGATGCCTGCCCTCTCCCTCAGACCTGATAAGCCACATTTCACGAAATTCTTCCTCTACGCTGTAAATCCTGATGTCCCTTCCGTCACTTACCGCCAATTCATTCGATCCGTTCCCGTCCACATCACCCATAGCAATCAGACGCCCTCCCGGAAGTTTAAACCGTCTCCACGGCTTTGTCTCCTTAAAAGAACTTGCTATAAATTCCTCATCAGACGCAAATATGTCCGTAACACTCTGATAGACCTCTTCCACCTCTCCTATCACCGCGGCATCCTCGGCCCAGTACAGTTTAACATTCAGGAATATCTTTCCATCCCTGACCGGAGTAGAAAACATAAGCACAGCCTCTGCCCCAAGGTCCCGGGCTATTTTTGATATGGTCTCCGCCTGATAATCAGGTGTATACGCTTCAGAAAGATCAAATCGGCCTGAATCTCTCAGGGACGCATAAAAGGCCTCAGACGCTGACCAGTCCGCCTTTCTCGACTGGAAAAAAGCGAGCTTTATCCCTGCTGAACCGATCCGTGCCATGTCTCCCGCCTGGATATCACCATGAAGCACTGTGCCCGTGTACAGCGCGTCCTCCGTCTCCTGTTCTCTCACTTCAATCCTGCCGATATAGTCTTCCGCATTGCCGATCAGTTCCTTGGTTACCGGGTGATAAAAGGGTTCTCCTTCCCGGAAAACAGGGACCCGCATCCCCTTTTTTATTTGATGTCCTTCCTCAAATCTTACCCTGACGATCCCATCTTCAACATCCTCTATGGTACCGCGCACCGGACTGAAATAATCGAGCACCGCATCCCTTGCCCTGTCCAGACTGCGGCGGGACACCTCTGCTTTCCGTTCGATTGCAGGGGGCGCGGCACTGACAGGATCATCAGCCCGGGTCGCCTCTTTGCCCGCGCACCCCGCTGCAAAGAGCAGCAGGATCAGCACACATGCAATATACGGCTTCATGCGAAATTTCAACGAAAGTAATACCTCCTTCTTATGCTTCTCCCGATTATAGCTTAATAGTATAACTTATTTTTATAACTAATTTTTGTGTCTGAATGTCACGGTTGGGAGGTATTTTGTCTGAGATGAAATCAGAAATCCGGTTACCAATGTCAACTATTGGAATGATACATTCGGGGTGTTTCCCATCAGGTATTTAAAGTCCTCGTCTTCAAATTTAATCCCCCCGCCCACATACAATCCTCTGCGCCCGGAATTCAGGAAGTTATCAATGCCCCCGCTTAAAAAGAAGAACTTAAAAAATTTGTAGTCAAGCCCCAGCCTGGCATGCGCCCTGTCCGCATCCGCTTCCCTGGAGTCCATGTCCCATATATCAAACTTTATCCTTGCCTTTTCATTGTCAAAAAAGTAATCCGCGCCAAGTCCGAAGGTGCTCTCCATGACCCCGATCCGTAACGCCAGGTCACCGAATTTCTGTGCAACCTGTGCGTTAAATTCAAGCCTGCTTTCGAGCTCCTCTTTAATAACGGTAACCCCGTTTTTGGTTGTTTCCGTTGTTCTGACAGACCCGACAGGGTCGGCCACAATTCCAAGGATATAATACCTGTCCTCCCGGGGACGAATGGTCAGGTTAAAGAATCCCTTCCACTCCGACTCACCTGTGTTATACTCGGTATGGAAATCCAGATATGTCCTGACCCTTCCCGCAAAGTCAAAGGATTTTTCCGCCTCCTGTGAAATGCTGACCAGGGAATTGTATAGAGTATCATCCTGCGCAAGTTTGCCCAGCGTCCCCTCTCCCTTTTCTATTTTCCGGGCGATATTGCTTGCAGATCGGGACACCGCATGTATATTGTCCATGCTCTCTTTAAACGCATATCTGTTTTCTTCTATCACTTCCTTCAGGTCCCTTGCAGCCCTGTCCAGATTGTCGATAAGATCAGGCCCCTTTCTGCCCAGACTGTCAGCCAGTATGCTCATATCATCCATAAAGCCGGGGCCTTGTTCACTGAGTGCTTTGGTGAAATTTTCAAGCTGTGCAATTATTCTCCCGAGGGGCTCGCTGCTTTCTGCAGACAGTTCCCTCAGGTGACCGGTTATGACCTTGAGGTCTGCAATGGATTCCTTGATGTCCGCCCGCTGTTTTTCACCAAGAATGTCATTGAGGTTCTCTGTCAGGTCCCGCAGATATACGGATGCTGTTGTAAGTTCGTTCGCGAGCATCCCGATGTCCGAAGCCGGGACCGCATGCCCTATACGGTCTCCGTTTTTGAGGAGCGGCTCATCAGGACTGCCCGTAGAGAGAGAAAGGACCTTGTTTCCGAGAAGCCCGGACATCCTCAGATAGGCGCTCGCATTCCTGTATATACGTATGTCCGGATTGATCAGAAGAGTCAGTTTTGCCCTGCCGTCGACAAGCTCAATCTTGTCGACTATGCCCGCTTCCACTCCGGCTATCGTGATCCGAGACTGTTCATCAAGCCCGCTTATGTCCTCAAACTCAACGTAGAGTCTGTAGCCCTTTTCCCATAGCATGGGCAGGCTTCCGACCTTGAACGTCATGTACGTAAGAAACACGATAACGATAATCGCAAAAAGGCCGACTTTCAGCTCTGTCGATGAATTCTTCAATTATTTATACCCTCCAGCATAATAGGGCCCTTTGCCCTTCCTTCGATAAACTGCCTTACAACAGGGTCGGACGTGTTCCGTATTTCGGCAGGTGATCCCCGGGCAATAATCACACCATTATAAAGCATGGCTATGGTATCCGCAATCTTGTACGCGCTCTTCATATCGTGGGTAATCGTCACGGAGGTCACCTTCAACCTTTCCCTCATTTTTATGATCAGCTCATTTATGGCGTCAGCCATAATGGGATCAAGACCGGTCGTGGGTTCGTCATAAAGCAGGATCTCAGGCTCCATGGCTATGGCCCTTGCCAGTCCGACCCTCTTGCGCATGCCGCCCGACAGTTCGGACGGCATCAGGTCTTCAATACCTACAAGACCGACCATTCCGAGTTTACGCACGGCAATGTCCCTGATCTCTTCCTCGGTCATACGTGTATGTCTCTTCAGACCAAATCCCACATTCTGCCATACCCTCATGGAGTCGAACAATGCTGCCGACTGAAAGAGCATCCCGATTTTTTTTCTGATTTCATGCAGCACATCCTCATCAAGCTCCGATAGATCAGTGGAATCGATCAGCACACTGCCGCGGTCCGGCTCAAGCAGGCCTATGATATGCTTCAGGAGCACGCTCTTTCCTGAACCACTGCCGCCAATCACCACCAGACTTTCCCCCTTTTCAACATAAAGGCTGACACCTCGAAGGACATGATTGCCCTCAAATGATTTATGTATGTCCTTCAGTTCTATCATCGTTCAGTCCTGTTTCCAGCCTGAAAAAAATGCCGGTTTTCGTATTCATTTGAACAGCCATGTAGAAAGAAAATAGTCGGATATCAGAATGGTCATGGAGGAATAGACAACAGCCCCTGTTGTCGCCCTGCCCACACCTTCAGCTCCGCCTTTGGTGTAAAATCCCTTGTAACAGCTGATCAACGTAAATACC
>JAJRVB010000230.1 GCA_024277515.1 Nitrospirota bacterium
CTCTCGGCCTTCAACGGCGGCCGACCGGGCTTCGGCTTCCTGCTCAAGGTGCCCGGGTCCCGCAGACCCCTGGACCCGGAAAGCGTCGGCGTGGGCGTAAGCCAGGTGCTGCCCATCCTGATCATGTGCCTCGCGGCCCCCGAGGGCACGACGATGATAATCGAACAACCCGAACTGCATCTTCATCCCCAGGTACAGTCGCGCCTGGGGGATTTCTTCCTGTCCATGTCGCTACTGGGCAAGCAGTGCATCCTGGAGACGCACAGCGAGCATATGCTGGAGCGTATCAACTATCGCGCCGCGGCCGCCTACGGCAGGTTGCGTCCGCTGGTGAAATGCTATTTTGTCGAGGCCGGCGGCGGGCATGCTGATGTCCGCAGTGGCACGGAGGGTGATAACGAGAGCGCTTATGATGGCTCAACCATCCGCGAGGTGCCGCTGAACAACTACCAGGCAATCATCCGCTGGCCGGAGGGGTTTTTTGATGAGGGGCACAGGAGGGAGGAAGTGGTGATGCGGACTTCCAGAGAGGCCTGGGGCAATTCCGCGTTATTCAACAGAGCCGGCGGAAATAACTGAGGTGGGCGGGCGGTTGCTCATTGCGGGCGGAGTGTCAGGTGAGAGGTTAGCTTTTACACCTGATAAGCCTGTTTCTATGTCACTGATGGAGCAGCTGGACAAGATAGAAGAGGAAACCGTTTACACCTTAGTTTGAAAGGAAAGTGGTACCGACAAAGGGATCCACTTCACAAGGCCAAGGTCGCCCTTGATCGCCTCCAGGGCGACCTTGGCCTTGAACTGTTTGCTGAACTTTCTGCGACTTATGAAACCCCTTTCCTGAAACAGCAGGTTCCATCTTACCCTACTGTCTCATTTTGGGGGTCCACTATAAACAGCTGTTCTAAAAACGATAGTTCTATTGACTTGCCAAGTTGTTAGCAATATCATTGCTATCCCACAACCGTATGATTGAATATGAAACTAACCCGTAATGACTAATGGCTGAATGGCATTTCAATATTAAAAGGCCCGGTGACCGGCTGAGAGATCCTGTTGCCGGCACATTCTTCACCTCTGATGCTACGAGCAGACCTGGCGTGGCTCTAATCCGAGAGGGTATACAAAACTCGCTTGATGCACGACATGCTGATGAGGAAGTTCTTGTACGCATATATCTTTCAGGTAAAGACAACGCTGTTAGCGCAAGTGATGTTGCACCGTTCTTTGATGGAGCATGGGATCATTACCACTCCGAAATAAATGGACTGTCCAATCCGCCTGACATTAATGAAGATTGCCCTTTTCTGGTATTTGAAGATGAGGGTACAACTGGGCTGACAGGTGACATTTCACAAACAGAACCCCTCGACGGAAAGCAAAACTCTTTCTTCTCCTTTTTCAGAGCGGAAGGCCTATCAGGTAAAAGCTCTAAGGACAGAGGAAGATGGGGCGTTGGAAAAACGGCATTCAACCTGGCTAGCAGAGTCAGTTCCTATTTCGGTTTAACCGTACGATCGGATGACGGCCAAAAACTCCTTATGGGTTCCACTGTTCTCAAGCATCATAGAATAAATGGAACAATGTATATGCCGGACGGCTGGTTTGGCATCAAAGACGATGAAGATGAAGCTGTGATGCCCATTGAGGATTCAGACATTATTGAACAATTCAGCAGTCTGTTTGATATACCTCGGACTGACCAGACAGGTCTATCTGTTGTAGTTCCATGGTGCGATTTGACAGACACAAACGTAAAACATGCAGTAATCCGCGACTATTATTACCCGATATTGATGGATCAGCTTGAGGTTATGATAGAAATTCCTTCGGGAGCCATGATCTTAGACGAAAAAAATATTCTTGAGGAAATTGAAAAATCAGAGGATCTCTTAGAAGAATTCGGACCTCTGCTCGATCTGGCCATCTGGATCAGAGACCACCATAGCGAATACTATGAGTTGAATGCCCCTACGCCAAACGAAGGCTGGAAATGGAACGATGACCTGATACCTGATGATATGTGTGAAGAGATTTCAGCTAAATTGGATAACAATGAAAAAGTAGCAATACGCATTCCAGTACACATAAGGAAAAAAACTGGCGATCCGAAAGCCACTTATTTCAATATATTTATGGTACGTGATCCAGATTATTCTGGCAGACCCTCATTCATAAGAGAGGGTATTGTCATTAGCGAAGTTGGAATGATCACCAGGGGCATACGATCAATAGTATTGGCAGAAGATGAACCGATTGCTGAGTTTCTCGGAGATTCTGAAAATCCGTCCCATACTCAATGGCAACATGACGGTGAACACTTTAAACACAAATATAAAGCCGGCCGGACTTGCCTGGATTTTGTAAAGAGAAGTGTTGTGGAAGTATTGAGAATTCTCAGCAAGAAGGGTGAAGAGGAGGACAAGGAACTCCTGATCAACATCTTTTCGGCACCTTCTCTGGAACCAAGCACAGCTAAGAAGAAGACAAAGGCAAAGCCTAAAACTGGTGGAAAGGTTTCTGCGGCTGGCGGCGGGACAGATAAAGGCAGAATAGTTTTTGATATTACCCAGTTTGAAGATGGCTTCCATGCAACGACGACTAGTGATGCTCAAGTCACTCCCGGTGATCGTATCAAGATATCCGCTGCTTATTATAGAAGAGACCGAAATCCGTGGCGCCGGTACGATCCTCTTGATTTCGAGATGGATAAGGCACCGATAAGTATTAAATACAATGGT
Organism: Nitrospirota bacterium; assembly: GCA_024277515.1. GTDB lineage: Bacteria > Nitrospirota > Thermodesulfovibrionia > UBA6902 > UBA6902 > JAJRVB01. The sequence continues at coordinate 2,739 of JAJRVB010000230.1, forward strand.
CTGAAAGAAATCGAGAAGAAAGAAAACTATATTATTGCGGAAGTCGAAGATGCGGAGTTCGATATTAACGTGACAGGCTTCGATAAAAACCGCGACCTGTATGTAAACGCAGAAAAACTTGTAAGAAAACCATGACAAAACGTAATCTCAACTATACTGACAGGCAGAGAATTGTTCGAGAAGACGTTGATATATCAGTTGAAAAGGAGACAGGGGAGCCTCCTGAAATAATCTTTAATGCTGACCTGTCTCTTGGTGACTATTCGTTACCAGATGATGCTGCAATCACAGTAGAGGCATATCGTGATCATAATCGGATGAGATTTGACTTCGGGTCGGTTGGAGAAGTCCAGCCGCCAGGTGATCGCAAACTCACGATGTTTGAAACTCAGGATGCTATTAAATTTCGCGTTCTGGTTACTTCTCAGGATGACCCGATAGGTCTAATCCTGGCTGTTGCGGACAGTATTCCACTCATAGTGCCTTCAGATACAGGTGATATCAGGGAACCCCTGCTTCCTGTAAGAAGTGCTGATATAGGAAATCGAATTTTTGACATAGATTTCAGCGGCAGCGGACCGGGGCTGGTGATTAACTCCGAGCTTGAAACAGACTGGCATTCATTAGTTTTAACGGATTCCTTTGCGACGCTTGCATACCCCTCAATAGTAAGAGAGATTTTCATACAAATCCTTCTGATTGATAACTTTGATGGCGGCAATCCAGATGACTGGCAAACTCAGTGGCTGAACTTTGCCATGGAAATGCCAAATATCCAGGAACCATCTTTTGGAGATGAGGACCGGATCCTGATATGGATAAGTGATGTGGTAGATGCATTCTGCCGTCGTTTGCATCTGATAAGGAGGTTCAGGAACGTCGAGCGGCTTGAGGGTGAATTATGATACTAAGACGCCTGAACAATAAAGGCATCGAGGAATTCTGCAGCTATCTTGATGCCTGCGATTCCGACGATCCTCAACCCTATCCAGAGTATCTACTTGTGTCAGAAGAATTTTCTGAAAACGTAACACCTGATATCAAGATGGACAGAAAATACTTCGGCACCCGATACGAAGCAGCTAAATATTTGCTTTCTAAAATTAATGGAAAAGGGATCCCAAATATTGAATACGATAAAGGACTCTGGACGTGGCTGGCCTTGTATTATTTCGAACATATTTGTGAGAAAGACAAGAGTGGTTCATTTCACCCGGGAAACATCAACCGCTGGGTGCTTTGCAGCGATTATAAAACCTATTATAGACACTTGCTGGCAGGGCCTTTCAGGATTTACCGCGCTTACCAGGCAGATCCTGACATAGCTTATGTACTTCTGGCGACACCGGTTGGTAAACCCGGAGAGGTTGTTGAACAGCTAGCGTCGAGGCAATTAATAGTATCAAATCGTAGGATCATCGAAGCTGCCACAGAAATCTATGTTGACAAAAAGGACATGACAATTAAAACCGGTGCAGCTGGCAAAGGTAAGGGAAGTGCCCGTAGATATGCGGATCTTATGATGCAGCTTGACGTTACGTGGGATCTTTTTTCGATGTTTCCGGAAGAAATCTTGGCTCTTTTACCTGCGGAATTCGATCGCTTTGTTGATTAGCTACAAATATCAACAGCAATATTGCTGACCTTTTCTTTAAGTACTGCATCATCATCTGCTTGGCACTCCCAGATAACGATAACAATCCATCCAGCATTCTCCAGCTGGCTGACTGCATTCTCATCCCTTTCAACATTCTTTCGGAACTTCTCATTCCAGAAGGCAGTTCTGGTTTTAGGAGTATAGGCCAATTTGCAGCCACTATGTCTATGCCAGAAACAGCCATGAACAAATATTACAGTATGGTATTTAGGCAAAACGATATCCGGGCGACCGGGAAGGTCTTTTCTGTGCAGTCTGAAACGATAACCATTCCTGTGCAGAAAAGAGCGCACTTTCTTTTCAGGTTTGGTATCCCTCGATTTAATCCGGGACATATTCCAGCTTCTGTGTTCAGAAGTAATTCTGTCCATATTCAACCATTCATTTCACGACAGCATGTCATAAACAATTGATGCTATCTTGTTGGCAAGCAGCGGCGGTACTGCATTGCCTACCTGTATATATTGAGATGTTCTAGGGCCACAGAACAGATAATTATCGGGAAATGTCTGAATGCGTGCTGCTTCACGTACTGTGAGACTTCTGCATTGACTCGGATCCGGATGGATATAGTAGTGGCCATCTTTGGAAATGTGACTGGTTATGGTTGAGGCGGGAGTATCAGCAACCTGAACGCGGAATCTGTCTTTGAAAGGCGTATTCTGTGATAAATTCTTCGCATTCTTATGTGCAGGCAACAGCTCAGACGGGAATTCTCCCAAGTCAGGAGATCTCCCGTGCACTTTGGCAAAACATGCAGCAAAAAGATAGCGGTGTAAATCACTGGAAATGTGTCCGCGAGTAGTATGATTGAGTACACCTTTTAATCTACTATCTAAATACCATTCAGGTCTATATGAAATCTTTGCATTATAAGATACACATTCGCCCCCCCTCCCCTTTACGGGCTTTCGGAACTTAAGTAAAGTATCCGCTATCGCGTGTTTTACTTCGGATGAAGGCAGCCGCTTGAACCAGCTGTATGTTTCCATGTCCTTGATATTGTCAATCCAACTATCGGGATCATCAGGACCTCTAGAAAGACCACTTCTAAGCCTGGGCAAACCTGAAAGTACATCTCTTACAGGTATCTTAACCTCACTCCTCAGCACCTCAGGTGCCCCTGTCGTAAAATCAGTTCGAATCCCAACCAGAATCAGCCTATGCCTGGATTGTGGAATCCCATGCTTCTCCATGTTAACTATGTAATCACTCAGCTGGGAATCATGACAAAGACGGTCTCCGTAACTGGCAAGCGGACAAATCAAGTATTCTGGAACTTTTATTTCACTATTCCTATGATTAATACTTCTTCCCTCACGCGCCAAAGCAGATAATGGATCAGTCAGATCATCAATGATCCGCGATAGTATCCTCTTATTTCTGAGAGTGGCGGAAAGAAGCCCTTTAACGTTTTCCATGATAAAAACCGTAGGTTTATGCTCTGCTATAACCTGAAGGTATTCGATATATAGATACTGCCGGCTGTCATCTTCAGGCTTGTAATCTGCAATTCCCCTGTTTCTTGAACGTCCGACAACAGAATAAGCCTGACATGGTGGCCCACCGATAAGCACCCACTGGCTATCATTATCGAGTGCTTCCGAAATGCGTGAGTGAATATATCCGGAGTCAGTAACTCCAAGTTCGGCGAGCATTACTTCCTTCGCGGCTCTAGCAGCCTCATCCGGGAATTGTTTATATAATTCTCGCCCGCCTGTGCGTCTCGCAAAATCACCGCTGCAAACACTTTCGTAGTACTCGTCAGGCACGTCATGTTTATCAAACTGCCGGAAGAAACTTCTTAGAAGCAGCGTTTCGTGCGCGTTTTCATCCTTCTCAATTGAAAGTCTTATATTGAAACCATTACTACCAGCACTACCGGAAAAAGATGAAAAACCCTCGCCCAGGCCTCCGGGACCGGCAAACAGATCAATTACTGGTATGGGCTTTTTTTTCAATTACTTTCCATCTTTCAACAACAGGGATTAATAGTAGACATTCAGCTAATTAAGATTCCCGCTCATACATTATCATGGAAGTGCACCCCAAAAGTTGGACAGTTCTGACCTCCGGTTCTTGTGATTATTTATCCTGATTCAGGCTCTTCGCATAGACAAGGGGAACCTGATTTCCGAGTGTCGAATGCCTCCTTTCCCGGTTGTAGTAGTGAATCCTTTTTCCGACTATTTCGCGTAGTTCTTCCATGGTTTGCGCATCCTGAAAGAAGGAGCGATTCTCAGTCTTGAACCTGCCGAAGAACGACTCCATCTCCGGATTGTCGCCAGGCCCATTCAGGGCATACGAGACCCGGCACCTGTCCGCACGGAGAAGCTTATCCAGCCAGCGGTAACTTGTGAAGACCGAATCGCGGTCGTGGTGGACGATCAGACCTTCCAGTGGGTATCCGAGTGACGCGAGTGCGGCTTTCGCCTTACCCCAGGCGTCGAGAGCCAGAGCCGTCGTCGTCCGCTCGCCAAGCGCCCAGCCCAGCACGACCTTGGTGAGATGATCAAGCAGCGGGATAAGCTGCGCCTTGCCGCCGGCGTAGACGATTTCGCTGAAATCAGTGTAGCAGACCTCGAAGGGACCCATGCCGGTAAGCCCGGCCACCAGGTTTGCCCGAGAGCCGATCTCCTCAATCGCCTGGCGAACGGCGCTGGGCTTAGGCGGAGTGATGGTGCGAAGCAGCGGCAGCCCCCAGAGCCCGTGAAGGCGCTGGACGACCTTTTTGTTCACTGTCTGTCCGTAGGCCTCCCTCAGCTCGGTGGTGGTACGCCGGTAGCCGTACTCGGGGTGTTTGCGGGCGATCTCTTCCAGGGTCTTTCTGAGACGAGAGTGTTTCTTCTCATAGGCGCATACATGGTTTTGGTGGTAGTAGAAGGTCGAGCGCGCAAGCTCAGAGGTCTCCAGCGCCACCGGCAGACCGAAGTCGGGCAGAGCCTCTTTTACCATGGCCACCTTCTCCCGGGTGCTCATGCGCCCCGGCCCAAGAAGTTTTTAAAAGGGCGATCTCCACTTCCTTTTTGCTCAGGAGCCTCTCCATCTCGGCGAGTTTTCGCTCCGCTTCGCTGCCGGAGCTTTCGTTTTGAAAGATCTCTGGTCCATGCTCGAGGAAGCGCTTTTTCCAGAGCCCCACCGAGTTGGGATGGACGCCGTAGGCTTTGCCGATCTGCGCCGGCGTCTTTCCGCCGGAGAGCAGTTCCAGCACTACCTGGAACTTTAGCCTGGGTGAAATCCTCCTGCCGCTTTTTGCCATTGAATGCGACCTCCTTTGCTTGCGGGAATCGTATCATTCCCGCCTGTTGTCCGGAGGTCATTTTTCACAATTGTGCAGTGTCCAAGATTTGGGGGTCATATCC
>JAJRVB010000019.1 GCA_024277515.1 Nitrospirota bacterium
AACAGCCATGTAGAAAGAAAATAGTCGGATATCAGAATGGTCATGGAGGAATAGACAACAGCCCCTGTTGTCGCCCTGCCCACACCTTCAGCTCCGCCTTTGGTGTAAAATCCCTTGTAACAGCTGATCAACGTAAATACCGCGCCAAAGAAACATGCCTTGATCAGACCACTGTATATGTCCTGGGGCTGAAGGAAGTCCCATGTGGCCCGCATGTAGGACTTTGCATTTGTCCCGAGCAAGAAAACACTCACCATATATCCCCCTATTATCCCCACAATATCAGTGACCACCACAAGCGCGGGAAGCATTATTACACCCGACAAAAATCTTGGGACCACAAGGTATTTCACCGGATTTGTCGCCATGGCCTCCAGCGCGTCTATCTGCTCCGTGACCCTCATGGTCCCCAGCTCAGCCGCGATGGCGGCGCCCGCACGCCCGGTAACGATAAGTGCGGCAAGTACGGGCCCGAGCTCCCTTGTCATTGAAAGGGCAACCACCGTTCCGACCAGACCCTCCGCTCCAAACCGCTTGAACCCGGTATAGCTCTGGAGTGCAAGGACCATACCTGTGAATAATGCCGTGATAAGGACGACAGGGAGGGAATTCACTCCCACTTCAAGCATCTGCCGGATAATATTCCTTATCTCAAACGGTGGCCGCAGTGCCGACCTCAGGGTAGCGTGCAGCAGAAGCATTATCCTGCCGAGACCCTGCACCGGTTTTTCTATTACATATCCGATAAGTTCAATTAATTTAACAAGCATGGAAGATATTCATAAGATTCGCGTTGTTTTGCATTCTCATAAATATTAACATTTCAGTAGTACAATGCAAACCTTCGCATTCTCACATTCTCTATCATGCTGAGCGCAAGAAAATTGGACAACAGCGCTGTGCCGCCATAACTCATTAAGGGAAGCGGGACACCTACCACCGGCACCATTCCCAGCGTCATCCCGATATTAATAAAGAAATACAGGGAAAACATGAAAGTCACACCAAGCACAAGGAGACAGCCCTCCATGTCCCTGGCCTTACCCGCGGTGTCAAACCCCCTCCATATAATAAAAAGATACATGGCAAACAGAACCAGGCTTCCTGCAAATCCCCACTCCTCAGCAAATATCGAAAAAATAAAATCAGTATGGTTCTCGGGCAGAAACCTGTAAGGACCCTGTGTGCCCTGCATATATCCCTTCCCCAGAAACCCCCCTGAGCCGACCGTTATTTTTGACTGATTAATATGGTAACCGACCCCCTGCGTATCAGCCTGGGGGTCAATAAACGCTATGATCCTCATCTTTTGATAATCCTTGAGACCGTCCCACATTACCTTGCCTGCAAAAGGCAGCGCAACAAGGGCCACAATGACCACCGTCAATATAATTTTTTTTCTTATGCCCGCTGCCAGGATCATCGCAATAAAGATAAAAAAAAGTATCAGGGCCGTCCCGAGATCAGGCTGTTTCAGGATGAGCATCACCGGCACCGCCAGAAAAAATACAATAATCTTCACTAAATCTTTAAACCCAAGGCCCTCTTCCGGTTTAATAAAAGAGAGATAACGCGAAATGGCGATAATGAAAAATATCTTGAAAAACTCCGACGGCTGAAATGAGAGAAAACCCAGGGGTATCCATCTCTGGGCCCCCATGCCCTTTCTGCCGATGACAAGCACTATTACAAGCAGGATGATGCCTAACAGAAATATTACATTGGCAAATTTCATGAACCACCTGTAATCAATACTTACCACAATGAAAAATATGATCAGGCTTAACGCTATCCAGTAGAGCTGTCTCATAAAAAATGTCTTCTGCACAGCGTCAAGGACAGGCCTGGTTGCACTGTATATGGTCAGTACGCCTATGAGGGAAAGCGCAACAGCCACGAGCAGTATGCCCCAGTCAAAATTGTCTACAAGCCTCCGGTCGATCATAGGCACGGATTGAACATCATGAATCACCCTTAGTGTCGGATTTAAACTCCTGTTTATAGTACGACTCTATTATCTTTTTTGCTATTGGAGCGGCATCCGTACTGCCGTGTCCTCCATGTTCAACAAAGACAGCTACGGCTATCCTCGGTATGTCTGCAGGCGCGAATGCAATAAACCAGGCGTGGTCCCTGAACTTTACAGGCAGCTCCTTCTCTTTGGTCATCCCGCCTACTACCTGCGTGGTACCCGTCTTTCCGCCTATACTGACTATTTCGGAATCCGCCAGCCGTCCGGTGCCATGCTTTTCCTTTACCACGCCTGAGAGGGCTTTTTTTATGAGCCTGATATTTTTCTGTTTTATCCTCACACGTCCCTCCGGCTTTACATCAGATTCCGGCTGCATGACAAGATAAGGCTTGTACAGATGCCCGCCGTTTACAACTGTAGCCATCACCCGCGCCATTTGTAACGGTGTTGCGGAGAGATACCCCTGGCCGATTACCGTATTGAGTGTTTCTCCCGTGTACCACTTCTCTTTTCTGGTATCACGCTTCCACCCGCTTGTGGGGACTATGCCCCGGGCTTCGCCTTCAAGCTCAATTCCCGTAGGCCTGCCAAGGCCGTAGCTGAAAGAATACTGCGCCAGAATGTCTATATCAAGTCCTTTCGCAACTTCATAAAAGTAGACATCACATGACTCAACGAGGGCCTTATGGAGACGGACATTCCCGTGGCCTGCCTCTTTCCAGCACCTGAAGACCCTGCCGAAATATAATGAACCATTGCAGTAATAGCTGGTATTTCCGGAGATAAGTCCTTCCTCAAGTGCGGCAATGGATGTGATGATCTTAAATGTGGAGCCCGGCGGGTACTGGCTCTGGAAGGCCCTGTTTAACATCGGTTTTCGGGGGTCCCTTACAAGCTTTTTCCACTCCTTTGCCCTGATGCCTCTCACAAATAAATTGGGATCAAATGTCGGTGAACTGGCCAGGGCCAGGACTTCGCCCGTCTCCGTTGCGAGGGCAACCACCGCCCCTACCTTGCCCCTGAGGCTTTTCTCGGCCTCTACCTGAAGATCCACATCAATTGTAAGCCTGATATCCCTGCCTTTTATCGGACGCTGTATCCTGACGACCTTGATAATCCTTCCCATTGCATCAACCTCTATCACCTTCTTGCCCGCAACACCCCTTAATTCACGATCATACACTTTTTCGATGCCATACTGGCCGATCACGGACTCCGGAGGAATGCCGCTGTATTCAGGCATCCTCATCTGCCTGGCGGTGAGGCTGCCGAGGTAACCGAGCACATGGCTGGCTGAATGTCCGTAAATATATTCTCTTCCGCCCACAACATGCACCTGCAGCCCCGGAAAATCAATTTTTCTCGCTTCCACCCTTGCGACTTCTTCAAAGGCAACATTTTCCTTCAGGGTAAGGGGCTCAAAAGGCTTGACCGGTTTAGTGTCAAGCATCGCGGAAATCCTGTCCTGTTTTATACCGAGGAGAGCGGCCAGGGCCGACAGTGTTTCCGGATCTTTCGGCAGGTCCTCTTTCACTACCGATATATCAAAGGAAGGGATATTTTTCACAAGCGGGGTGTTATCTCTGTCATAAATTATCCCCCGTGGCGGCAAAATGCTCAAGACCCGGAGTCTGTTATGTTCATCGATATTTTTATACTCATTCCCTTTCAGGATCTGTAAATGCCAGAGCCTGAAGATGAGGACGGCTGATATAAGCATGACAATATACAGTGCTATGGTAATTCTTTTTTCCATATTTCCAGATCAGTCCATACGCGGAAGGCAGTCCGGTATCATCATATGCCTCTCTCCTATACTGAAGGCTCTTCACCCCGGACACGTCTTATGGCAGGATAAAGTACAAGAGCGGCAATGACCGTATATAAGATTTCCATAAACGATATTTCGAGAGACCTGTTTACAAACGATACACTCGAAAAGGTTTCATAGATCGCATAAACACATAACAGATTGATGACGGCAAACACGGCAACGGCCAGCGTATTTACAAAGAGGTTCCACTGGAACAAATGGTCTTTCAATGAACCGATCAAAAAACCGGTCAGCGACTTGCTGATCATCTGAGGGCCCAGGACAAAGCCTGACATCGTGTCAATCAGGAGACCCGATAATATCCCGTAAACCGTGCCCCTGGCATGGCCGTACTTCAGTGCATATGCACATACCAGGATGAGGACAAGGTCAGGTTTAATGCCGCTGAAAAAAACAGCCTGGACAGACAGTGCCAGATAAGAAACGAGCAGATATACAAGAAGAGTGTTCATCTTTTCAGAATCGCCACCTCTTCGACCGCGTTCAGGTCCTGCGCAGGCATGACCTTGATCCGCTGAAATGTCTCCCCCTCCTCTTTCTCGACATGAGAGACATATCCAATACGGAGACCTGAAGGATATATTCCGTCAAGACCTGACGTTATGATTTTCTCACCGATCTCAACATCAACTTCTTTAGCAACATATTTCAGATAGCACCTGTTGTCCCCCCTGCCCTCAAGAATACCTTCCACTCTTGAAGATTGCAGACGCACCGCAATTGAAGAATTGATGTCTGTAATAAGCAGTATACTGCCCTCTTTATCAAATACCCTGAAAACTCTCCCTACAGGCCCTGCAGGAGTGACTGCAACCATATCCGGGGCAATGCCGTCCTTCAGCCCCTTGTTTATCCACAATATCTGAAACCAGTTGGTAGGGTCCCTTGCAAACACCTCAGCAGAAGCAACATAATCAGTGTGGAGTGTCTTTAACTTGAGGATCTTTCTCAGCCTTTCATTTTCGAGCTCCGCCTCGACACGCTTATTGATCTCCTGCTCAAACCCGCTTATTTTTTCGAGCAGTTTTCTGTTTTCTTCTTCCTTCCCCACAATGAGGATATATGTGTTTATGATATTTTGGGTATTCCTGATAATTGAGGAAGCCGCCTGTTCGAGTATCCTTAACGGATAGGTTGGGAAATCTACAAAACGGCCTTCACCTTTGATACGCTGGTAGGTAAGCAGACCGAAAATGAGGACAGCGAAGACTGCAAAGAAGAATATTTTTTTTTTTAGCATCCCCTGTTATGCATCATAATGACACTCTTCTCAAAATATCGAGGTCATCGAGCACATCTCCCACACCTTTCACAACGGCCAGCAGGGGTTCTTCAGCAACAATGACCGGCAGACCGGTTTCGTGTCTTATTAGCGCGTCCAGACCTCTCAGGAGCGCGCCGCCTCCGGCAAGAACGATCCCCCTGTCCACTATGTCGGATGCAAGTTCAGGAGGGGTGTTTTCGAGGGCGACCTTTATCGCGTTAATGACAATTGTGATCGTTTCACTTATGGCGTCCCGGATTTCGTCCTCAAAGATCGTGATGGTCTTCGGTATTCCTGATACAAGGTCCCTGCCCTTGACTTCCATTGCCCTGTTTTCATCATCAACCTTGTACGCGGACCCGACCTCTCTCTTTATAAGCTCGGAGGTCCTGTCTCCAATCAGGATCCTGCCTTTACTCTTGATATGGTTCACGATGTCTTCGTCCAGTTTATCGCCGCCCATACGGACCGCCTTGCTGTATACAACACCGTGCAGGGATATGACGGCCACATCGGTCGTACCTCCGCCTATGTCCACTATCATATTGCCGGACGGTTCACCGATCGGCAGCCCCACGCCCATGGCCGCTGCCATAGGTTCTTCTATAAGATAAATCTCCCGCGCGCCGGATGCCTGGGCCGCATCCTTTACAGCCCTCTGCTCGACCTGGGTAATGCCGGAGGGCACACCGATCGCTATCCTCGGCGAGACAAAGCTCTTCCTGTTATGGACCTTTCGTATGAAGTATTTCAGCATCTCCCCGGTCTTGTCAAAGTCGGCAATAACACCTTCCTTAAGCGGCCTCATGGCAGTGATGTTTGCGGGAGTCCTGCCAAGCATCTTCTGTGCCTCACTGCCGACAGCTATTACCCTGTCCTTCTGAATAGCCACCACAGAAGGTTCATTGCAGACAATACCTTTACCTTTCATAAACACGAGCGTATTAGCCGTGCCAAGGTCTATGGCAAGGTCACTCGAAAACCATCCGAGAATTTTATTAAACATTCACTCCCCCTTCTCTGTCCTGAACAACTTGCGTTTTTGCCAGTTCATCACCCATCCGCATTCCTTCATCATTCCCAAGCATGACAAGACATTCAAAAAGCAGAATTGCGATAATAATTATGGACGATATGAGCCATCCCAACACGGGAATACCCTTGAAAATACCGAACAATATATATCCGGCCGCAAAAGGAAAGTTCCTGAATATGGATTCCCTGAATCCGCAGGCTGGCGGGAACGCGCTCACATCCCGGATTATCACCTTCAGGCCGATCAGCCTCTTGCCGGCGCTTCTTCCCTGAAACAGTCCGTCAGCAATCAGCAGATAGGTAAGCCCCGCAAAAAATCCGATCCCCGGGATAATCTCATAGAGGACGACCACGATCATAAAATCAATCGTCCTGGCAATCACCCTGTTCAACAGGTCGGCTTTTATCAGCTGCTCCCGCTCTTCATACTGCTGTTCATACAGAGATTCTGATGTATTCATATAAAGTTCCATCCAATACTAACAAATAGTATGCCTTATTTCAATACATGCTCACAGGAGTTCCCCGATTTTTCAAGGCAGGTTTATAAACCGGGAGGGGCCAGTCCCGGAAGAGACAGACAGGTATGCCCTGAGACTTAATCCGTTTTTAATCGATTGAGCTATACGGTCCATTCAGTTATTACCCTTATTATTACCCTCTTTTAAGGGTATTACCCTTTTTTTCTCCATAATGCTCCAGGCCCCCGGCCGATACATTCAACCACACCTTCCTTCTGAATGCCCTTTAGCACTACTCGTATCATATCCCTGCCCTCGATCCTGTTGGAAGAAACCGCGCTCTCTATGATGACATGTTCTTTCAGCGCCTTCAGCTTTTGGGGCGACTGCCGCGTATAAAGCTCCTGCTTGCCGAGATACTCTCCCAGATCGGCAAGATACCATGCAGTGCTCTGTGGAATTGATTGCTCTGAAGATCCAAAAAACTTAAGTGTCTTCATGAGTCGTTATCCCCTCTGCCGTCAATTGTCATTTCGAAGGAGCAAAGTAACTGAGAAATATTATGGCATCGCATACAACTGAAGATTTCTCCCTCCCGTCGAAATGACAACGCGACGTAATATCGTAAAAATGATATTTTTCATTCCACTATCTCCCAATGCCCGCCTTTGTCCGGGCCTATGCGTTTAAGGATTCCTTTTCTCTTAAGTCTTGTTATATGGTATCTTACTCCGTCTTCAGTTATTCCAATAAGAGCAGCAAGTTCTTTTTGAGTAATATCTGTTTTCTTGGTAATGGCTTCTATTATTTTCTGGGTAGTTTTCTGGGTAGTTTCTTCTACCCCCTTTCCCTCCGCTTTAAGAGAATAACGCGGATCACGATAAAAAATGGCTCTGAAAAATGAATCCATTTCAAACTCAGGCTCTTGCAGTCCCGCGTCGCGCATAAGATTTTTCATCCGTTTTATACCGAAACCCATCCGCTCAACTTTATCCATGCGGTGAAATAAATCAGCAATGATCGGATTCCTCCTCACAGAGGATTTGCCAAAGTCACGCTTTGCCATTCCTTCAACCAATCCCCCGGGGTTTTCTATCTCCACACGATCATCGAAAATCCTTACATATATACTTGTTCCTTTAATTGTATAATTCCTGTGGACAATCGCATTAACAACAGCCTCCCTTAAGGCGTCCAGGGGGATCTCATAAATATCAAACCGGTCAAAATCACGAATTTCACTGCGTACATTCAGGTGTTTCTTTAAAAAACCAACAGCTTCAGTAAACTGGGTTAACAGGTCATCTCTTACATCATTCCGGTCATAAATATTAATGCTTTCCGTTCCTTTAAACGCTGCGAAAATACTTTCTGAATGAGAGATGAATCCTCCGACTTTAGAAGCAAACATTAAAGCCCCTGCGTTGTTGATTTCACCTTTCCTGTAAATATTCAGACTTGTAAGAAAAGAGGGGAGATTGGCCTTGCTGATCTTATAAGACATATTTGATTC
>JAJRVB010000231.1 GCA_024277515.1 Nitrospirota bacterium
ACATCGATGTATCCTTACCTCCCTGTCATCCCCTGTCTTTAAAGCATGGTCGGGAATGGGGGACGAACCGTCCCCCATTCACCGTGTGACACGCTAATTACTATCCGAGCAACTGGAGTGCCATCTGCGGAAGCGTATTGGCCTGTGCCAACATTGCTGTTGCCGCCTGGACCATTATCTGGTTCCTTGTGAATATGGCTGTCTCAATCGCAAAGTCAGCGTCTTTGATTCTGCTTTCAGCAGCGCTGGAGTTCTCAGCTGCAATCTCGAGATTGGCAACCGTAAACTCGATTCTGTTCTGTACCGCACCGATCTGGGCACGCACACTATTGACATCGTCAAGCGCAGCGTCAACCGTCAGAATAGCAGCTTCCGCACTGGACTGAGTAGACATGCTTAACGAGGCAATATTGTAAGTTGAAACGTCTGATGCAGCTGAAACGCTCGTTCCGGCAGAGCCTGTCAGGTCAACCAGTGAGCTTGCGGATGAGAGGGTAAATCCTTCATCATCATTCAGCTGAACAGATGCCCTGTAGGTGTACATGTTGTTGGTTGCAGTACCTGAAAGATTCAGATACCCGCTAACCGTGCTGTCATCAACACTGACTGTGATATTTCTGCCGTCAGATGCCGTGAGGACCAGCTTGCCGTCACTGTCGGTAGCAGCAGTTACACCCGTGCTTGATGACTGATTATTAATGGCGGTAACCAGTGCGCCGGTACCATCATTGGCTGTTATGGTTACAGCTCCGATATCCACACCATTAACATATACATCACCGGATGAAATTGTTCCTGCTGATACCGAGCTGGAAGCGGTCACGCTCTGGGACTGAGCTGTAGCGGTTACGCCACTGCTTGTCTTGACCGCGTTTATGGCTGCAGCCTTGGCAATCGCACTCGACTCACCATTGTAATTGTTAACAGCAGTAGCACCGCCGAACATTGCGGAAAGGCCGCCGTTCATACCTGCTGCGCCGCCGATCGAAAATGTGGTTGAATTTGATGTTGCCGTAGTTGTCATTGAGTACTTCATGACAAGATTTGCGCCGTTCTTCGCCTCTATAACATATCCGGATCCGTCTAAAACCCTTGCTGTTACATTGGTAATGCTGGCTGCATTGATTGCAGCAACAATGCTCGCGGCAATTGCGGAACCGCCGATAGCCGTAGAAGCTGCTAAATCCACGCTGACGACTGTGCTGTTGACCGTAAATTTCATGTTCACTGCATTCGAAATACCTCCGGCTGCAAGGTTCGAAATCTGTTTGGACCCTATGTTCAGCACTGAGTACTGATCGTCGGTGGAGTTGGTCGCGGCGACATCAACACCATTGACTTTGATCTCACCTGCACCCAGGTTTTCATTAACAGCGGTAGTAACGCCGTCCGCTATATCACCGCTGTACTGAGCCCTGCCGCCAATGGCTTTTCCACGCACATCACCAATTGTAAAGGTGATCTTCTGGGAATAGTTGGCGCCAACCTGAAAAAATCTGCTTTTAAATGAGCCGTCCAGCAGATTCAATGTGTTGAACTCGGTGGTGTTAACCATTCTTGTAAGCTCGGAAACGAGGTTGTCTGCTTCACTGGCGAGGTTCGAGCGGTCTGATGATGTGTTGTCTCCAGAAGCCTACTGAACCGCCAGTTCCCTGAGTCTGTGAAGAATATTGGTAACTGTGTCAATACCACCTTCAGCAGTCTGCGTCAGAGTAATAGCATTATTCGCGTTCCTGATGGCCTGATTAAGACCTCTCACCTGTGAACCCAGCTTGGTTGCGATAGCGAGTCCTGCAGCGTCGTCTGATGCCTTGTTGATCCTTAATCCAGAAGATAGTCTCTCGATTGATTTTGCGAGTTTGCTGTTTGTCTTGCCCAGGTGCCTTTGGGCGTTAAGAGCAGAGATGTTTGAATTTACTGTTAATGCCATTCTTTTTCCTCCTTGAAATTGTTTCTGCCACAGGATAGTCATTGGATTTACCTGTGACGTTCGGGCATCCTTGCCCTTTTCGGCAAACTACGCTTGCCGGTACATCTTAAGGAACATGGTCATTTCTGCTGATTTTTACATGCATTTTGAGAGTGCATGGGTTTCAGCCTCTCTTCATCACCCCTTTCTTGACCATCACCCTGGCTTTCTTACGTTTTTCTTATCGGACAAATGCTGGAAATCTTTAGGCAGGCCGGGAACTTTTTTCCCTGTACAGGAAAACAGTTCCGGATAAGACGGGAAAATATTTAAAAAGGAGAGCTTGTACTGCCGGTCTAATGATAGTCTTGAAAATGCATATACCCGACCGGAGCGGGCAGAGATATATCTGTACTGCGTCTGCTTTCATGAGGACAAATCAGGGCATTATCCAGGTTGCGCGTCGACAACCGACTCCTTATACAGCATTGCAAGCTCACTCATCATCTCTTCATTGTCTGCATTGACCTGAAGGGCATTTTCATAAAGGGAAATCGCGCTGTCTTTCATTCCGAGGCTCACATAAAGATCAGCCAGCGGCTTGTATAATGCCGGCTCTGACGGCGCCAGCTCAATCGCTTTTGCAAAAAATAACTCCGCAGGCCCTGTATTATTGTTCTGTAATGAGATCAGACCCATGTCTCGATACAGTATCGGACTGGACGGGTCTAATTCAAGGGCCTTCTCCAGGATGCCAAAGGCCTTTTCCTGTTCCTCGATTGCAAGATATGTATGCGCGAGTCCATAGTATGCAGCCACAAGGGTTTCATCATTTCCTGAAGACTGCCTGATTGCATTTCTATAAGCCTTCTCAGCCCGTTCGTAATCCGCGATCCTGAAATAAAAATATCCTGAATCAAGACTGGACCCATAGTTTGCCTCAGCCTCTTCAATCAGGCCGAGCATCTTACTCTTTCTGTCTTCCCATGCAGCGATTTTCTTCTCACAACTACCCCTTAACATTTCTACTTTGTTCGAACCGGTCGTCTGACCGCCTCTGACGTTCTTTAATATTTCCATTGCATCGTAAAACCTGAACTGTTTCAGATACATCTCTGCCAGAGAAACACGCAGGGAGTAATTTCCCCTGTCAGTGTCATCATGAGCCTCCGCTTCCGGAATATATGTGTCAGTCTCCGCTATTGCAAGTTCAAGATATCTGACCGCCTGTGATGCCATGCCGGCTTTAGAGTAAATTAACCCGGGCCTGGAGTATTTATCTCTCCGGGCGAGTGATTCATCAAATCAAATCGTGTTGACTTTCTTTTCACGTTTGAGTGAAGAGTACAGCCTGTCTAACTGTTTATTGAAAAGGTTAATTGTTTTTACGATCTCTCTGTAGTATCTAGATCCCCTGTCAAGCTGCTTGTCAAGCCTTTCCAAGCTGTCTTCTATTTCATCAATGTCCAGCATGTCCTGTCTCTTCATAAAAAGTTCAAGGCCGTAATTATAACCGACCAGCAGGTTCAGGGCGGGGTGTTTAACCTTCTCCACAAGTGACTCGATCTTTGCAAGTATACTGTGAGATTCTGCCGAGTCTTTTTCTCCTTTTTCTTTTAATGTCTTTATTCTTTTTATATATTTCAATACGCGGTTGGAATTCTTTTTTACATTACTGAAGATATCCCTGGCCTCTGATACGACAGCCAGTAACGCGTCCAGGTTATAAACTACATTTCCATCCGCAATCTCCGATAAAATCGAGAATGTATCTATTTCCTGAAGATCACAGTATTCATTAATAAAGTCATCAAGCCTCATCAGGGTTGCTCCTTTTATCGGCAGGCCTCCCTCGGTTGCATTGATGACCTTCCCCTGGTATTTTGCTATCTTCTTCTCAAAAGAAGTCTTAAATGACAGCAGGGTATCCAGTGTATACCTTTTCTCTCCGAATATGTCTTCTACTTCAAGGCCGTTCTTTGTATGGTCCGGCTCTTTCTTTTTGTGGAAAGCGGCAAGGAGCCTGCTCGTCTCTCCGGCATGCATCTTCTTTTCAAAGGAAAGGTCCTGACCTATAAGGGCAATAGTATCAGCGCCGGTATACTCGGCAACACCAAAAGCAAAGTGAGCAACGGACCCGCCAAAACAGTCTATATATCCTTTTTCTTCCCACAGGCTGGAAAGCCATTGATAAATAACGTTTTGCGGAACGCTGTTTATAAATACAGGCCCGGGATAGATATCGATTATTTCAGGTGTGTATTGAGCAATACAGACAAAAGGGACATTCCTGAGCACCGGGATATCCCTGAACACAACTATATTGGAAGGCATCGGATCTATCGCTACAAGAATGTCCGGCACAATACCGGCAGGCAGCAGAGTCGGCAG
>JAJRVB010000020.1 GCA_024277515.1 Nitrospirota bacterium
TCGGGCAGGACCTGGTTGACCCCGATAAGTTTCGCCCCGACCCAGACGCAGAAAGAAGAGATGGGGACAATGGTCCATGGGTTATTAACGCTGACACCCGCTATTGCGACCAGTTTATTTAACCGAAACAGCCAGGCCGTGAAAAACGCCAGGATATAATGCAGCCCGAGCAGGGGCGATATTCCCATGAAGACCCCGACCGCAAATGCCAGGGCTATCCGGTGAGGAGTCTCCCTGACCTTGAAAATACTCCTGAATTTATCTCTGAAATAAGACATATTTTATTTTAAGTAAGTAGACAGTAATCAGTAGACAGTCGACAGTAATAATGGCGTTGTCGCTACTGTCTACTGACTACTGACCACTGTCTACTGTCTTCTGTTTTTTTTAAAATGTTCATACCCTTCTGCCTTAAAGGCTGTTTTCCTGCCACAGGCATCTGTAATGTACCGGCCTTTTTTAATGATTTCCCCGATCATGTAATCATCGGTTTTACGATTCAGAGGGGCGGTATACAGGAGCGCGTAATCTTCCCCCCCACTTAACGCAAACCTTAACGGGTCTTTATTAAGCCTTTTTGAGGTTGATGAGAGTTCCCTGGATATCGGTATCTTTTCTTTCTTGATGACTGCACCCAGGTTGCTCTCATCACAAATATGGCCCAGGTCCGCGAGGAGTCCGTCACTAATATCGATCATGGCTGTAATTCCGGACATATTTTTTACCGGAGCAGGCTGAGGCATAAGGTGTCTCTTCATAAGAGTCAGACGATGAGTTGCCGGAGAGAACCTGTTGATTCTCTTGCGTGACTTCTTAAGAATTGCCAGTCCCATCGCAGAATCCCCCAGGGTTTTGGTCACAAAGATCCCGTCTCCTGCTTTTGCACCGGAGCGGGTGACCGGGTTTTTTGCGCTTCCAGTGAGTGTGCCGCTCAATATGAGTCCCTTTTTTGAAGCACAGGTATCTCCTCCCACAATGTCAACTCCAAACTTTCCGGCGATGTTTTTTATCCCTTTATATAGCTCAAAAACATCTTTGACACCACAATTTGCCGGGATGCCGAGACTGACAAGGAAATGCTCAGGCTCCCCACCCATTGCCAGTATGTCACTGATATTCACTGCAAGAAATTTATGTCCGAGCTGATAAAATGTGGTGAAGGACAGGTCAAAGTGGACACCTTCAATCAACATATCCGTGGTAAGCAGGAGCTTTTTGGCAGAGGTCTTCACGACAGCGGCATCATCACCAATGCCTTTTAGTCTCCCGGATGAAATAACCGGACATAGTTCCTGTATTTTCCTTATGAGGCTGAATTCACCTAATTTCGAGAGTTTCATCCTGAGAACCGCTTCTGCCTCGGACCCTGTTTTGACTTAAGAATTTAGAGAGGAATTAAATGATGTGATGGGACCGCATTACAGTTTTCACACCCGCAGCTATTTTCTTTTTTTCTTTTTAACAGGCTTCTTCAGGGCATTTTTCAAAACTTCATCCATTGTTTCAACAGGGATAAACTTCATGTCTTTCTTGATATATTTCGGGATATCTTCCAGGTCCTTTTCATTTCTTTTGGGAATAATGATTTTTTTAATGCCCATCCTCTTTGCAGCAAGCGTCTTCTCCTTCAGTCCTCCGATCGGCAGTACACTTCCCCTCAGCGTGACTTCCCCGGTCATCGCGAGACTCTTATGAACAGCCCTGCCCGAAAAGGCAGAGGCAAGGGCTGTCGCCATTGTAATGCCGGCTGAAGGGCCGTCTTTGGGAATTGCACCGGCAGGGACGTGAATATGGATATCATTATTTGAAAATATCGTGTTTTTTATGCCGAGGCTTTTTGCCTTGGAACGTATATAGCTCAGGGCCGCATGTGCAGACTCCTTCATTACATCTCCAAGCTGGCCCGTAAGGGTTATACTGCCTTTCCCTTTCATGATCGTGGCTTCAATGTAGATTATGTCTCCGCCTGTCTCTGTCCAGGCCAGGCCCGTGGCAACGCCGATCTCGTCCTTTTTGATTTCCTCTTCAGGAAGGTACTTTAGAACGCCAAGATATTTTGATAGGTTGCCTGACGAAATATTGTACTTTTTGTCTTTGCCCTCAGCAATTTTTCTGGCCACTTTTCTGCATAGATGGGCGATCTCACGCTCAAGATTTCTTACGCCCGCCTCACGTGTATAGTAGGTGGTTATCTGGAGGAGCGCGCTGTCACTTATCTTTATGTTTTTTTCGGTAATGCCGTGTTCTTCGAGCTGTTTAGGGATAAGGTAGTTCTTTGCGATCCCGACTTTTTCTTCAGCCGTATAACCGGAAAGGTATAGTACTTCCATTCTGTCTCTTAGGGGAGAGGGGATCGGGTCCATCTGGTTTGCCGTTGTAATAAACATGACATTGCTCAGGTCAAACGGCACGCCCAGGTAGTGATCGGCAAAGGCATAGTTCTGTTCCGGGTCAAGCACTTCCAGTAATGCCGACGCCGGATCGCCCCTGAAGTCCATACCGATTTTATCGACTTCGTCAAGCATGAACACGGGGTTGTTCGTACCCGCTGTCTTTATGCCCTGAATGACCCTGCCGGGCATGGATCCTACATATGTCCGTCTGTGTCCCCTGATCTCGGCTTCATCTCTCATGCCGCCAAGCGACATCCTGAAGAACTCCCGCCCGAGGGCGCGCGCAATTGACTTGCCGAGGGATGTCTTGCCTACACCGGGGGGGCCTACAAAGCACAATATGGGGCCTTTCATCTTGTCTTTTAATTTCCTGACACCGAGATATTCAAGGATCCGTTCCTTCACCTTTTCAAGATCATAATGGTCTTCATCGAGGACCTTCTTGGCCTGTTTTATGTCGAGCTTGTCTTTTGTGCTTATTGCCCATGGCAGCTCAACGAGCCAGTCTATATACGTCCTGATAGTGCCGGCTTCCGCACTGTCCTGATGCATTTTATCAAGACGGTTGACCTGTTTGAGGGCCTCTTTTTCTACTTTTTCAGGCATCTTTGCCGCCTTGATTTTATCGCGCAGCTCCATGATCTCTTCTGTTTTTTCATCTATCTCGCCGAGTTCCTTCTGTATCGCCTTGAGCTGTTCGCGGAGAAAGTATTCCCTCTGTGTCTTGTCTATTTCCCCTTTTACGTCAGACTGTATCTTCTGCTGGACCAGGAGCAGGTCAACTTCCCTGTTCAGAATTTCACTTATCTTTTTAAGCCTTGAAATAGGGTCTGTTTCTTCCAGTAATTCCTGTGCCTGTTCAGCCTTCAGGCCGAGGTTGGAGGCCACGAGGTCCGCAAGTCTGCCTGGTTCTTCGATGTTTTCAATCAGGACGATGATATCAGGCAGAAACGACTTGCCTAGGGCAAGGGACTTGTCAACAAGCTCTTTTACATTTCGCATAAGCGCTTCAACTTCGAGGGTCAATTCAGGCTGTTCCTGATCGATCACCTTGCCTATCTTACCGATATAAAAAGGGTCGGTCTGGATGTAATCGACAATCCGTGCCTTTGAAAGTCCCTGTACAAGAATCTTCAGCCTGCCGTCAGGCAATTTCAGCATTCTCAGGATGGTCCCGACTGTCCCCACGGTATACAGATCTTCTGTGGAAGGGGTCTCAACATTGACGTCCTTTTGTGATACAAGCAGGATCAGTTTGTCGCTTTCGACCGCATGTTCAATCGCCTTGATCGATATGTCTCTTCCCACAAACAGGGGCAGAATCATGTAAGGGAATATAACTACATCTCTTACAGGAAGAATCGGTAATGATGAGGGTATTTCTATATCGCGGTCTTCTTTTATGTCAAAGTCTGTCATTACTACTCCTTTTCAGTGATTGATCACTTCTTTTAACTTCCTGAGAATACTTGATAAAATAAAAATACAGACTGAAAATAAGTCATATTGTAACATGGAAGTGGAGTTATTGAAAGAGCTTATGCAAAATAGGGGTGCCCCTACAGTTACGGGTATTATCCGGAGATGGAAATGTAAAAATTAA
>JAJRVB010000232.1 GCA_024277515.1 Nitrospirota bacterium
AACGTAATATTCATACTCCATTTAAGTTCTCTCTGGTCATACATTCAGGCAGATGCATCAATGCCATGATAGGCCGTTTTTGTCCCGGTCCCTGTATGATTTATTCATATTTCTTCAGCACCAGGCAGGCATTGTGGCCGCCGAACGCAAAAGAATTTGAGATGGCGATATTGATATCCTTTTCACGCGCCTGGTTCGGCACATAATCAAGGTCGAGCGCCGGGTCGGGCGTATAGTTAATCGTCGGTGTAATGATGCTGTTTTTTATGCTCATCGCCGTGACAACCGCTTCTACCCCGCCTGCAGCGCTTATCGTATGGCCGATCATCGATTTTGCGGATGATATAGGTATCTTGTGCGCGAGGTCCCCGAAGACCAGCTTTATCGCCTTTGTTTCATAATCATCATTCAGCGAAGTTGACGTGCCGTGTGCATTAATGTAATCCACGTCCTCCTTGCGTACGCCGGAATTCTTCAGGGCCATTTCCATTGTTTTGGCCATGCCTACTCCATCTTTCTGGGGCGACATGATATTGTATGCCTCGGTAGTAAGGGCGTATCCCATCAGTTCAGCATAAATTTCCGCTCCCCTTGCCTTTGCCGACTCTTCAGACTCAAGGATCAGGATGCCCGCGCCTTCTCCCATCACAAAACCGTCCCTGTCCACGGAGAAAGGTTTGCTCGCCTTTTCCGGTTCATCGTTGGATGTGGAAAGCGCAAATAGGTCGTTAAATCCCCTGATTTCATCCGGATTGACACCGCTGCTGCCCCCGCCGACTATGACAAGGTCGGATTTGTCCGATTTGATAAGGTCGTATCCGCTCGCAATGGCATATGACGCTGAAGAGCATGCCGTAGCAATTGTATAGCTGGGGCCCTCCAGCTTGTATTCGATGGAGACCCACGCTGACATGGCATTGGACATGGTCTTGATGATCAGGTGTTTCGGGTTTTTCTGCATGTCGAGGCTTGAATATCCCGTGCCGACCAGTCCGAAAATTACCCCGCACCTCTCTTTGTCAAATGTCTCGAAATCTATGCCGCTCCCGGTCACCGCCTGTTTTGTGCATACATAACACATCTTTGTGGACCGCGCCATCTGTCTTGAGAGGTATTTCTTGCAGAGCCCCTTTGCATACTCATCAAATTCAGCCGGGAGTTCACACGCGATCTTTGTGTCATGTTCCGACGCGTCGAACAATGTAATTTTTCCAATACCGCTCTTGCCAGCAACCATATTGTCCCAGCTTGTTTTAAGGTCCAGACCGAGAGCGGTCATGAGATTCATCCCTGATATTACAACCCGCTTTTCCAAAACTTACTCCTTTCCCGTTTCCGCCCGTTTTATGAGCGCAGGAGACGGATAAAAAACCTTTTCTCCAGTCTCGTTATAAAATTTCATTGATAAGTCGCAGACCCTGTTGAAACCGGTTTCATTGCCGAGCGCGACAGGCCCTTTTTCCATACCATTATACCCTTCAAGAGCTGTTTCGATCTCTTCCTCAGTGCAATAACCCCTGTCCACAAAATCATACGCTGAATTGATATATATGCAGATCAGTTTATTGACGACTTCCTCTTCGTATTTTTTTCTTTCTTCCTCACTCACCTGCTTCAGATGCAAAGGCCCGTCACCGCCCGCGTCCTTGCTGTAATTATAGAAACCCCTGCCTGACTTTACCCCCAGGTGCCCCTTGTCAACGAGTTTTTGAGTTTCCTCAATGGTGACGCGGATGAAATCTTTATGTTCCATGTATTCAAAATAGTGGTTTGCAGCGGATACGATAACATCAAGCCCCACCTGGTCAAGAAATTCAAATATCCCCATGGCAAAGATATGCCGCTTTATTAATGCGTCTATCTCTTTAATACTCAATATGTTCTCTTTGTAAAATCTGAATGCCTGCGCCTGGGTGTAAATGAACGCCTTGTTAAGGATGAATGCACCTTCTTCGGGCAGGACCAGGGCCTGTTTGCCGGTGTCCTGAGTAAACTGTCTTAGCGCTTCAATCGTATCAGGCGAGCATGTATCCGTCTTTGTGATCTCGACAATCGTATTAAAAGGAACAGGGAAGAAAAAATGGAGTCCTGCGAATTTTTCCCTTCTGCCGGAATCGGGACATATGAGTGATGGTTTTATGGAGGATGAATTTGATACGAATATACACTCTTTGTCCGCAATATCGTCCAGTTTTCTGAAGAGGGCGGATTTTACTTCAGCATCCTCAATGATGGTCTCGATAATGAGGTCGCAGCCCCTCAGATCCTCCATGTCGGTAGAGATGAGAGTATTTTCTTTTTTACGGGTGGAGGCATCCTCGCTCAGTGTGCCGGTTTTCAGCATTCTTCTCAGCTTTTTGTTGAATTTGGCAATCGCCTTGTCCCGCGGTTCCTCTTTCCTGAAAATCCAGACAAGGGAGTAATCAAAATCAAGGAGATGGTAGAAGATGGACTCGCCCATCCGGCCGCTCCCTGCAATGCCGATTTTCTGAAATGTTTTCCGCGTCATTATCTCTGCTATTCCTTCTGTCCCGGTCGTTTGAGCGCGAGCCCCATTTTTTTGATGAACTTCTCCCTCGACTTCATGCTGAGCTTGTACAGGTCAGCCATCTTCGTATAGAAGCGGTCTTCAGGGAGCCTGGTCTTCACCACGGCATTGGTCAGATTGTAGTAATCAAGGTCCGTGATTGTTATCCTGTCTTTCATCAAATCGTACTGCGGGGTGCCGGGAAAGGGGGTCATTACGGTAAAGCCCGCATAGAGCACCGGATTGTCGTCAATAAACTGCGCCACACGGTCAAAGTCCTTCTCATCATAATCAGGATTGATGATGTAGTTGCCTACGCACCAGATCTTCAGGCTGTGCAGGGTGTTGATGGCGTCTATCGTATTGGCTATGGTATTTTTCTTTCCCAGTTTTTCGAGCTCTTCATCGGTCGTCGCCTCAAATCCCATAATCGCGACCTTTACCCCTGCCTTTGCAGCCAGTTTGAGCATGTCGGCATGCCTCACGACCGTATCCGTCCTGATGTCAACAATGTATTCATGCGAGATCCCTTCATCCATCAGCGTCTGAAAGAGGACTTTTGACTGTCCGATATTGCCGAATGTGTGCGCGTCTACCATCCGGACGATCGGATATTTATCCATCGTCTTTATTTCCTTGATAATGGATGAAACTTCACGCGGGATATAGTACCCGTTCGCAAACTTCCAGAGACCGCAGAAATTGCACCTGTCAGTGCAGCCGAGTGATGTGTTGATGTAATGAACGTGTTTGTTCTGTGACTCGATGATGTAGTCGTACCGGCTGGTCAGTTCCCTGTCAGGGAAATATTCCTCGTTATCATAAAACAGGTAGTGGTCGCTTTTAATTTCAGCCCGTGAGAGATCTGACAGCTGACGGGTGTATTTCAGTTTGCCGTCTACAGGCATGCCGAGTCCCGGGATGGAAAGGAAATCAGGCTGCGCAGGATTTTCCCTGTATGCGTCCACGATACTCCTCATCGTCTTTTTGCCGAGCCCGATAACGATAAGGTCAATCTCCGGTATGCAGAAGTCCTCCGGCCGCAGGACCGTATGCAGCCCGCCGATTACCGTGAGCGCCTTCGGGTTGAAATTCTTGACGACCCTGCATATCTTTTTTGCTGAATTGACATGTGCGGTGAAGCAGGATATCCCCACAATTTCAGGATCGAATTTCTTTATCTCCTCATGGATTGCGGCCTCAAAATCGTACTCTTTTATTGAATCATTTTCAAACTTCTGGTCAACGATCCTGACCTCTTCATTTCTGAGTACACCGGCTATGTCATTGAGGGCGAGCGGGGGTCCCATCATTTCCCGCTTGTTGATTTCTACCTCTTCAGCCTCTGAATGGCTCTTCTGTATAAGGTTGATATGCGGTACGGGTGGATTTATAAGTAATATTCTCATATTACATTCCTTTCTTTTTTCAACGCGTCTTACATGGCGCTTATTGACAGCTTAATGTAAAACCGGCCTGCATAAACTTGCTTACCTCTGTGACAAAACTCAATATCAGGTCGCCCTTCTCCAGATCCTCTTCCCTGTAAATTTTATCGAGGGCGATGAATGCGGCCGGGGGGCCTGCATAGCCCATTTTCGAAATCTTTGTATATACGATGTCCCTCGAAAGCCCCAGGACCTTCTCGCACTCCTGAAGGATGTTCTCCACAACATGCTTTGCAGGCATATTGATGTTGAAAAAGCGCACCTTTGAGAGGTCTATGTCGTATTTTTTCACCATCCTTGCGAGTCCGTTTGTAAACAGGGTATGCCCGTCAGAGTCCTGCATGTTCTGGGTGAGTTCGAGTTTGAACATCTGGGACACATGATGGTATCCCTTTTCAAATGCCTCGTTCAGATTGACGAAATATGCGGGAAATCCGTTATGCATTGCAGAGGGCTTTTTTCCGCCCACGGATTCATTGTAGATGTTATCGACAAACAGGCCGCCGGTCTTTGTGTCTGAAGGTTCCAGCACCATCGCCCCTGAACCGTCGCACAAAAACCACCTGAGGAAAATGTCCTCCGTGGTGAGCAGTGCCTGGTTGTAAAAATCCGCCTTCAGCATTGAGGAATTCATGCTTGAAGCGATGACGAGCGCATTTTTATAACGTCCGTTGGCGACCATGTCGCTCGCCGTCATGAAGGCCTTGTACGCGGACGTGCAGTTTGAGTGTATGGCCATTTCCGCACAGGTCTCGATCCCGAGGGCGTCCTGTATCCGGGTGGTAATGGGAGGTATCTGCTCCATAAGGGGACTGCCTACCGTTATGAAGTCAATGTCTTCCGGTTTCATGTCTGCCGCCTCGAGCGCCAGCTTTGCGGACTTGACCGACATGGTGATAAGGTCCTCTGTAAACTCCTTTGTAACGGGATCAATCGCGTAATACACATAATCGATGTCGAGCATCTCGTTCATGATGGATTTTGTCCTCTTCATCCATTTCATATTCTTGCTCGATGCGCCGGTTATATGTCCCAGATAATCTTCGATTTCTGTAAAAGGGATGGGCTCCCCCGGCAGGAAAGAACCTGTCCCGGAAACTTTTACAAACTTTTCTTCACTCATTATAATTACTCCTGTCTCCTGCAGTCTTTCAAATGCGGATTGCAGGTTTTTTTTGGCTGAACATCATCGAGGTATGGCGCATCAGTAACAGAAAAGAACAATACCTGCGACCCAGTTTTTAGAGTGTGAGATTGAAATTGAAATATCTCTTATTTTCATTTCCCGTATACATTCACGCACACTGCTGAATAACCTGATCAGCGGCCGCCCCAGTTCGTTGTTCACCACTTCTATGTCACAATACCTGTGCCTCTCGTGTCCCTTTTCCGTCACAAGATAATCAAGCACGCATTTTTTAATGATATATCTGGCCCCGAGACAACGAAGTCTCGCGGCGCAGTATTCCCTTTCCGCAGCGGTAAACATATCATCGTCACGACCTTCCCGGCCGCGATTGTCAGCCCGAGGCACAATAATCTCAGCCACATCACTTAATTTCATTAACAAAGATCTCCTGACATACATGGGAGTTCTGTTTATCCGACTGTTTTCCGGCTTTCCGCAAGGTCCACAGCCAGATCACAAAACACCCTGATCCCTTCTTCCACTGCCTGGTCGTCCGGTAATTTCCGGGCATTTACAAAGGCCTTTACGACCGCATGAATTACATTCAGCGGTCTGTCACTCGTGAGCTTTTTCAGAAAGTTCAGGGAATAATCGAACACTTCATTTTTAGGCACCATATAATCGATGAGTTTGATTTCGAGCGCCTCCTCTGCGTTGAGCGTCCTGCATGTCAGGAGCATATCTATCGCATTCGCCATGCCGACCACACCGGGGAGATTGACCGTGCCGTTTAATCCCGGTATTATTCCAAGGCCCGTTTCAGGGAAGGCAAATATTGATTTTTCACTCGCGACCCTGAAGTGGCAGGAAAGCGCTACTTCAAGCCCCCCTCCCAGACAGACCCCCTTTATGGCGGCCACGGTGGGGATGGGCAGGTCCTGGAGGTGGGCAAGGATCGCCTTGCCTTTTGAGAGGTTGTTCTTTATGTCCTCTTCCCCCTGTACGCTCATGATCTTGTCCTTGTCGGCGCCGGCGCAGAAATGCCTCCCCTTCCCCTGAATAATCAATCCTCTGAGCGATTCATCTCCGGTCCATCTCTGCAGATCCGACAGGAGGACAAATTCAGGCTCTGTGAGAAAGTTCTGGGGAGGGTTGTTTATAGTAAGTATCCCGAAATTATCTACTACTTCCCATTCCGTCAATATTGATTCTTCCATGATTTTTTCCTCTATATGTCCTGTTTACGGCCAATCAGTCTTTAAGGTTTGAATAATGCTATATGATTTCCGCATCATCAGCGTCATCAGCGCCTCCGGAACCGGGCAGGGAGATTACACGGTGTTGCGCGGCAAGGTAGCCCCCGATAAAATTATCATAGACGATGCTGTATGACTCTTTCGAAAGCCGCCGCGTCAGCATATGAATATTTATATCGTTGGCCTCGTACCCGGCGAGTGTCGCTGTAAGGCCGTCTTCGATGCCGGAGGCATCATACGCAGCGTTGATTATGCCCATATCAAAGGCTTCACCAGCAGAATAGACCTTCCCGGTCTGGATCAGTTCCAGCATTTTCCCGAGGCCGCAGAACTTGCCGAGCTGAAATATCGTCTGGCCCGGGAGGATGCCTTTTCCGAGTTCATCATGAGAAAACGCTGCATTGTCTGACGCAATCCTGACGTCGCATGTCAGGGCGAGGTCGATGGCTGCTCCAAAGCATTCGCCTTCTATCACGGCCACCGTGATTTTATTTAACTTGTCGATTGTCCTGAGCATTGCTTCCCACTTCCGGAAGCCGTCATAATCTATCTTTTCCGGATAAAATTTCGCTATGTCGAGTCCCCGGCCGAAGCATTCCTTTGAGCCCCTGAAGACAAGAAATTTGCACTTTGATTCATCCTCAAGATAATGCAGCACGTCCGTGAGTTCGGATATAGTTTTCATGTTAATAAGTCCGTTCTCTAACTTGTCCAGGTAAATTGTTGTTACAGAATCTGTTTCATTTACACTTATTAATTGCAAATCCATATCGACCCTTCCTTATTATGAGATTAATTTTTCGTGACATATACTTATGAAAAGCAAACCCTTTATGGTTTTTCATAAGGTTGCAGTATCATGCAGAAACGGCTTCTCTACCACAGCAGTAAACCGCTTTCTATTGCGAGTCCCGGTCCCATTGAGATGAGAACTCCGAGATCCCCCTTTTTTGCAATCTCTTCATTTTTGAGGCGTTCAAGGGAGAAAAAGACAGATCCCGATGACATATTGCCATATTCTGAATGAACGATCATTGTATGTCTTATATCATGATTTGATAACCCTAAATTATACTTGATGCTCTCGAGTACCTTCCTTCCACCGGCATGCACGACCCAGTGTGTGATGTCACGTTTTTTCAGGCCGTATTTGTCCAGCAGACCATAGAGCACATTTTCGATATTATTCCCGATGATATACGGCAGTTCCTTGGACAGAATAAGAGATATCTTGTTTTCCTCGTTCTCGAAAAGGTCATATCGCAGCATGTCCATATGCTCAACAAGGATCCGGGATTCAAAGCCGATGACCTGCGGCCCTTTTGTATTTGAAGGAGCCTCCTGCGTTTCAAGCAGTAATGCAGTGGCGCCGTCGCCGAAGAGGGAATTCACAACTGCCGCCTGGATAGTCTCATAATTTACATATGCTGAGGAGCTGATTTCTATGCAGAGCAGCAGCACCTTTTTGCCGGGGCCCCCCGCTGAGGCCGATTCAGTTGCACAGCGCAGAGAGGGAACTCCTGCGCTGCATCCCATCCCCACGATATCGGTCCTCTGGATATCATTTCGTAACTTCAGGTGCTTCACCAGATGGGCGGAAATGCCGGGCAGAAGCAGCCCTGTGCTGGTTACGCAGATGATATGGTCTATTTCGGAAACCTCCATATTCAGATGGGACAGACATTTTCTGGTCACTTCCGTTCCCAGCTTTATTGAACCCATTAAGTGTTTGCTCAGCAGTTCATGGTTGGTTTCATTATGGATTGTACCATCCGGTCCCGGCTCAGGCAGATAGAGGTATCTCCCCTTGATGTGTGATTTCTTAAAGAGTTTTCTGATCTTTGGCGATTTTGTTCCGAAAAGGTCAATGACTTCCAGCTGGGTATATCTGCGCGGAGGGTTTGCGGTTGCCATGCTGATTATCCGGGGATATACATTCCCGGATATCCTGTCCATAAATCTCTGTTTGGTGTCGATCCGGGTATATTCTTTTAGCGACATTTTCCTGTTTCACCTCTTTTATTAAAAGAATCAAGGGCCTGCAAGAGCAACAACGGTCTTAACATTCTTTACATCCAGACACTTTTTGTCAAGAAAAAAATAAAGTTCACTGTAACTGAATCGTTACACTTCACTCAAACGTGATGCTGTCTATGACCACGGCCGACGTATACGCCGTGTCTCCCACGTCTGATACGGAAAAGGTTATCGTTACCGGCGAACCGAGTGAACTGATACTGACCGTCTCCTTTGTCCATGTCGTATGATCTGGGAAGTTCAGTCCGTAAAAGCTGAGCGGAAGGGAAGCTGGTGCTCCCACAATATTTACGGATGTCACCGTATCTGAGTAGCTTCCGGACGGACCTGCAACGGTGACGGTAAAGACATCGTCATACACTGATCCCACAAACTCGTCAAATTCCTCAGAGATAAAATCGTAATAGAAAGAAAGGCTGTTTTGTCCGGCAGGGACGGGCATTGGTCCGCTGGTCAGAATAGTGGTCGTATCGTTAAGGGCCGTACTGCCAAATACACTGCCAGTGCTTATGCCCGCCATGTAGCTCCCCTGAGTGCATGGGACATCATCCATCGGACATGAGACGATGGCTCCGTCCCCTGAGAAGCTCCAGCCTGCGGCGCCCTGCTCAAAACCGGAATCAGCGGGTGAAGCCAGCTCCTGCTGTGTCTGAAATGAAAACGTATAGTCGGCAGCCAGGGTGTTTCCTCTGTCATCCTCTATCCCGTTTGCCCGCAGCAGGGTTACTGTAATCGTGTCGTTTTCAAGGAAATTAAAGTACGGCTGAAAAGTCATCACCATGTTCCCGGCCTGGATCAGAATGCCCGAGTATCTGCCGAACATCTGGCTGCTGCCGGCGCTCCTTACCACTATGGCTGCATCGTTTATAGTAGCCGGATTGATCTGATCATCAAAAAAGATGGTTATGGATGTATTCGGATCAATATTTACACTGGCATTCGGCGGGATGGTCTGTATAATGGCGAGGGCCTGCGTGTCTGTTTCATCCGGGGTCAGGGCCGGAAAATTTCCTACTGCACTTTCAGCCGGGTAAAGCCGCACCGCGAGGGTGAGCGGCGTTCCGAGAAGATCAGACGAGTCATACCCGTAATATTTGAGTGCAGAGCTGCTGTCGTACGCAAATACTTCAAATTGTCTGCCTGAACCGTTCGTGATGATAATACTCACCTGCACACTCTCCTGCCCTGAAACAACGGTGACCGTTTTTTCTACGGTTGACATATCCGAAGCAGAGACCTTCACCTTTATAGACTGCACTGTTGACGGGACCGAACTTGTGCGGGGTGATGTAGTGATTCCCCTCACTGCTTCAGGACTTCCCATGTTGATCGTTACTTCCGTGGCCCCTTCACTGCCGCCTCCCCGGATGTCCGAACCGCACCCTGCCAGGAACAAAAGAAATACCGGGAGCTGACCGGCAACAAGGAAGAAATTCATTATTTTTTTTATGCGGGACTGTTTCATAATATTGCTCCTTATTTACAGGATACCCGGTTACGGATGCCGGGCATGAAATAACAACGGGTTGTTAATACTACAGAATATAATAAAGATTTTAACAGGGTATCGCAGAACCTGCAAGATATTTTTTATATCTCCCCCGTTGGAAAAGGTCGGTTCGACTCGATTCCGAGGGGATTAAGGGGGATTTTATGAATAATTTCTTGAAAAATCTCCCATGTTGGGGTCTGCTGGTCAGTATTTTATACGTATATCTATAGTAATTGTTTTCTCATTCAGGATGAACTTTGCATCCTTATATTTTGGAGGTCCGAATGCTTCCGGGTTGTTGGACGCCCCGTTCCCTTCGACCGGCCTGCCCATCATATTCCTGTTCATTTTACCATTCCCGTTCTCATCATGAAGCACTGCTACTGCATATTCACCGTACGGGAGATCCGTGAAGACCACTGAAGATGTTCC